>CAZZZY010000341.1:0-6682 GCA_964658545.1 uncultured Acetobacteraceae bacterium
ACGTGTTAAGCCGTGGCGAACTTCTACACCTTGTAATTGCAATCGCTCAACCAGTTGGGGCATAGTCAGTTTATCTTGGGTGGCGCGGTCGATTAATTCCTGGAGTTGTTGCTTAATGGGGCGCTCTTGTGGTGTCGGGCGCTCACCGTTGATATATTCAGAGTATTCTCTTTCTAACCGTTTTTGTTGTCCTATACTGGGATTACGCGATAATTTCTCATGGCTGCTTTGGGTTTGTTGTAAACCATAATCTCGTTCTAGCTGCCGAATAATGGTTTCGCTACGCTTGTAATCCCAGCTATCATGTACAATCTTCCCGTTATCTAATCGAATACGGCTGGCGCAGATATGGATGTGGTCGTGTTGGGTGTTGCTGTGTCTGTAGACTACGTACTGGTTGCTGTCAAACCCCATCTCTTCGAGATAGCGGTTAGCAAGTTCGTTCCAGGTTGGTTCGTCTAGTCGCTCGTTTTCTGGTAATGATAATGATGCGTGATACACTACTCGGTCAGCTTCTAGGTTCAGTTGTCGAGAGATTTTGAATTCTCTGGCCAGGGCACGGGCGTTATTGCCGCCCATGTTGCCACCAATGAGTTTGGCATCTTTCTGAGACTCCAAATAATTCAGCAGTCCTCGGAATCCTCGCCCTTTAGTCTGGTTGCCAATCATCTGTTTCCTCGTCCGATTCTTCGATGAAGGTATTGGCTATTTCCCGTTGGCAGTGTCGTAACAGTTCTAAGAGTTCTTGTAGAAGTTCTGGTGATGCTGGCGGTGGCAACTGCATTTTAATGGCGGTATTGGTGGCTTTGGCTAGTTGGTTGATATTGTTGCCGATGCGCGACAGTTCCAGGTATGTATCCACTGTAACTCTGCCCAATCGCGGCGGTGGTGGTGGAATCGGTCGCAGTAATATACAACGTCTTGTTAATTCTGCCAAACTCATGCTCGTATCTTCCGCTTTTGAGCGAATCATCTCGTATTCAATTGGGCTGAATCGCACTTGCAACATTTTGGTGCGGACGAGTGACTGAGAAGAAGCTTTGGGCATAAGTCAAACCAAACAAGATGCAGTTTTAGAGGGGGTTTCCAAAGGTGGGATACTTCCCCCTTTGGCAAGCCTGCCGAGTCGAGCGCAGCGAAGACAGCACGCAGTGCTAGGCATGGCTTGCTCCTTACCAGGATTGTGGGAAAGCAGAAAGACTAGGGGAACAACCCACTAGGGGACAAAGCGCGTAATCTGTGGCTACCACCACCATGATATTACTAACGAGTTGATACAAATTACAGTATGGATAATTTTTACTGATGACTCTGTGATTTATTTTTGATTAACTGTTCGTGAGTTATCTTACACGTTCTTAGTAATCACTGTTCAATGAGTTACGTTAATATCTGTTGCTGATTATTAACCTATTGTTGCATTGACAATTACCTGTCTTTAGATAGATGCTACACATTAAAGTAAAGTTTTAAACATAAACATTAGTTTGATTTTTACTCTTGTGGCTAAAGACAATATCCCTAAGTCAAAGATTCCAGACGCTCTTGATGCTCTTCGCGCTTTGGGTGCTAAGGAATTAGATGATATCCCAGCACGAGCGGCTATCAAAAAGATGCGCCGTCAAATTGAACGGGTACTTCGCCTTGGCTATAGCTACGAGGAAGTGTCTAAAACTTTAGCCCCATTGGATATCAACATTAGTCCTGAACGTATCCGTTATTTACTTAACGATATTCGTAGGTCTACACGCAAAAAGTCAGTCAGTCCTCCTAGTGAAGATAATACCAGTACACAAGTTATTGATGAGCCGGCTTTAGACGAGAATTCGGGGATGGAGCAAAGCAGTAGTCAGTCTGTTGAAAAATCTGAATCGAAATCACAACCTAAATCAAAACCAGCTTCTTCAAAATCAACAACTACTAAAACTCCTAAAACGGCTAAAAAGCCATCGGATGTTAAAGCTCCAGAGAATCAAAATGCCTCTCGCCTTGCTTTTGTGCCTGAAATAATAAGAGATGAGGATTTGTAGATGGTAGTCAAACCTAAACAATCGGCTGACCAAGTTCAGGAAAATTTGCCTTCTTTACAACCAAAAACTCTTAGGCGCTTGGTGTTAGTGACTGGAGATAAGGGCGGTACTGGTAAAAGTGTGGTAGCTAGAATCCTACTCGACATTTACCGCCACAGAAATATCAACTGCATCGCTTATGAGTGTGACCAGTCTAATCCTCAGCTTTATCGTCATTACAACAAAGTCGCTCCTGGGGTGCAAACGCTCAAACTAAATCAGCGCGGTGGTGCTGATGCTTTGCAAGATGATTTGAAGCGTTTATCTCCTCAAGTTTCTCTGGTGGATCTGCCTGCTGGGGCTGCTGAGTATTTTGAGTCAGTGGCTAAGGATATTTTTCTGTTTCAAAATGCCCAGCGTTTGGGTTATCGCATCACTATGGTGTCGGTGCTGGGTCGGGTTAAAGATAGCTTATTGCAGTTAAAACGTCTGGTGGATTTCTGCGGCGACAAAGTTGATTATGTAGTTGTGAAAAATCTCTACTGGGGTGATGAACACAAGTTCACTCGCTACAACAATTCTAAGATGAAGCAGGCTGTGGAAGCATTGGGGGCAATTGAACTGTTATTGCCTGAGTTATATGACGATATTTTTGACCTCGTTGACTCGAAGGATCTTACTTTCAGGGAGGCGCTAGAGCATGAGGATTTTAGTTTGAGTAATCAATCGAGAGTTTTTGGCTGGATTGATGCGGTTGAAACTGAGTTTTCTAAGGCGGCTGTGCAATTGGGGTTAGAGTAATGGCTGTAAGTAATGGTAATGGCAATGGTGCGGTATCTCATTTAGATAGGTTGCTGTCAGAAAAACCGCCAGAGTTTCAAGCGAAAGTCTTGCGGTTTGCGCTTGATTCTGGGATGAAACAAGATGACCCAGCATTTCGGTTAGTGCAGTACATCGGTTATTTGGCACAACTGACAGAAACTGCACCAAACGATTGGAAATTATTATTTGAAAATTTACAAGATGAGCTAAACCAATGGAGTCAACTGACGGCGGAGCAATTGAAGACCCAAGCCGACCACACAGAGAACATCAAAAACCTAGCGACGAGTTGCAATCAGCTAGGGACAGCCTTGAGCGCATTAAATCTAACGTCTCAGCAACAACTCAAGCAATTAACGAGCTTAACCAAACTCTCCGAGAATTTGAGCAATATCTCCCCCAAGCAACCAGAGACATTGAGCCAACCATTGCAAGAACAATTGAACGAGATTCAGACGGGAATATCTCTATTGAACCAAAAAGACGCGGAATCGGTCGTTAAAGGTTGGACTAGAGCCATTAGAATCTGGCTTGTCTCTCCGATCTCGTTTTTTATTCTGTTTTGGTTTTATTCACACATTTTCCCAATCCCTACTCCTGTTGAAACTACTGAGTCTCTACAGAAGATTTTGCAGAATACTGATTGGAGTAATGCCAAGCTTCAACGGGTTGAGAAAAAATTGGGGACAGATCCAAACCGAAGACGACGATAAAATTTGCTGTTGAAAAGCCGATTTCAAACAACTGAGTCTGCATTACGTATTTAGGCTATTACGTGTAATGCTGCATGAATTACGAGCCGGAACGATAAGCTAACTAGAGATTTTTTCGATTAATTGCGAAATTTAGAACATAAACCATGTAGTAATAGTAAAATAGGATGCCGCGCTTACGAGGTAGTAGATGGAGCCATTAACTGCTGGTGCGATCGCGATTGGGACTGTGATTGCGACTAAGGCTTTAGGAAAAATAGGCGAAGAAGTAGGCGGAACTTTATGGGATAAGACTGGTCAGTTTCTCGTAACTCTGAAAAAACACTCTCCCCATACTGTAGTTGCTATTGAGAAAGCCCCCTCTCAACCACTTGATTATGGTCAAGCTTTATTAGAGGTAGAATTAGCAGCCAAAGCTCATCCTGAAGTAAATCAAGCTGTGCAGGAATTGGTAGCAGCAGCTAAAGCAGAACCCAATCCCAAATTTCATGAAATTCTTGCCATGCCTAATTTACAAAAATTGGCAGAAAAAATTGGTCAGGTGGTTATGCCTGGTGGAACAGGAAAGATCGATAATATGTCCTTTTAGACTTAGTGACAGGTAACTGTATTATAAATGTCTGATGATTCCAGAAAGATTGCAAAAAAGATCGGTGTTTATATCGCTCCTGGCGGACAAGCTTCCATTGGCACTCAGATTATTTCAGGGGAAAAACAGTTACGTCCGACAAAACATATCCCAATCGGTTCTGTTCATTTTGTTGGGCGAGAACAAGAATTAAAACAACAGCATGAATATTTGCAGCGTGGAGATTATGTCGTCGCAATAGCGGGAATGGGAGGTGTAGGTAAAACAGAATTAGCCATCCAATACGCGAACCAATACAAAGATAATTATAGGGGAATTGCTTGGTTTTATGACCGAGAAACCAATCTCGCTGCTTCTGTTTTGGAGTTTTTTGTCAAATCGGGTTTGGAGATTCCCCAAGAACTAGGGGGAAGACTGTTAAGCCTAAAGGAACAAGTAGCTTGGTGTTGGTCACAATATCCCGACTCACCAATGCCTATCTTAATTGTCTTTGATGATGTCACTTCAATTGCCAACCTCCGCGAAGTCGTTCCCACTGATAACCGCTTTCGAGTTTTAGTGACTACTCGAGAGCGACATTTAGACCCTAATTTGATTAAAGAAATTCTTTTAGATGTTCTCTCCCCACAAAAAGAACCAGGGAAAGCATTAGAACTTTTAAAACGATTGTTGGGGAACATAGACAGGCGAGTTGACAACCAATCCGCCACTGCAACAGCAATCTGTGAATGTCTAGAATATTTGCCCTTGGGCATAGAGTTAGTGGGAGGCTATTTAGTACGCGACCCAGATATATCTTTAGATAGAATGTTAAGGCGGTTGCAAGAACGCAAATTAGCAGAAGAAGCCTTACAAAATCGGGAAAACCTCACTTCAATTCAACTAGGAGTCAAAGCCGCCTTTGCCTTAACTTGGCTTGAACTTGACCCAATAGCACAACAACTAGGAAGATTTTTGAGTTTATTTGCTCCCCAATTAATTAAATGGGATTTAGTAATTAGGGTAGCCACAGAAAATCCATTCATTGAGGAAACAGAAAACTCCATACACTCACAGCCTGTTGACGATAACCAATCCGCGCAGGCGGACAATTTATTTACTTGGTCAGAAGATGAATTAAACGCAGCTAAAAAGCAACTTTACGGGCGCAACTTGCTGCAACGGTTAGAAGAAAGGGAAGGATATTATAAAATTCATGCCTTAGTGCGCTGGTTCTTGCAAGAGCAGTTAGCTGATGCTGGCGAAATGAAATCAGTTTTAGAAACTACTTTCGCCATCGCCATGATAGCCGTTGCCAAAAGCCTTCCCCAGTCGCCCACATCCTTTGATATCGAAGGCAACATGGATTTTGTTCCCCATTTCAAAGACCTGGGACAACGGTTAATTGTACAGGTTCAGCAAGCAAGAGAAGAACAGATAAATTCTCCAGCATCAGTCCCTAACGATCAAGTAACCTGGGTATTTTGGGGGGTGCAGAGTTTTTACTTTGGACAGGGATTATATCAATTAGCAGAACCCTGGTTTAAGGATTGTGTAGAGGTTTGCAAGGCTCTATTTTTTGGCGACCATCCCGATGTGGCTGCTAGCTTGAACAATTTAGCTTTACTCTACAAAAGCCAAGGTCGGTACACTGAAGCCGAACCCATCTATAGCGAAGCCCTGGCGATGTATAAGCGCCTGTTTCATGGCGACCATCCCGATGTGGCTGCTAGCTTGAACAATTTAGCAGGACTCTACTATAGCCAAGGTCGGTACACTGAAGCTGAACCCCTCTATAGCGAAGCCCTGGCGATGAGAAAGCGCCTGCTAGGAGAGGAGCATCCCGATGTGGCTACTAGCTTGAACAATTTAGCAGGACTGTACGATAGCCAAGGTCGGTACACTGAAGCCGAACCCCTCTACAGGGAAGCCCTGGCGATATATAAGCGCCTGTTTCATGGCGACCATCCCGATGTGGCTACTAGCTTGAACAATTTAGCAGGACTCTACCATAGCCAAGGTCGGTACACTGAAGCCGAACCCCTCTACAGGGAAGCCCTGGCGATATATAAGCGCCTGTTTCATGGCGACCATCCCCAGGTGGCTACTAGCTTGAACAATTTAGCAGGACTCTACAATAGCCAAGGTCGGTACACTGAAGCTGAACCCCTCTATAGCGAAGCCCTGGCGATGAGAAAGCGCCTGCTAGGAGAGGAGCATCCCGATGTGGCTACTAGCTTGAACAATTTAGCAGGACTGTACGATAGCCAAGGTCGGTACACTGAAGCCGAATTGTTGTATCAACAAGCACTGATTATGACAAAGCGCCTGCTAGGAGAGGAGCATCCCGATGTGGCTACTAGCTTGAACAATTTAGCAGGACTCTACTATAGCCAAGGTCGGTACACTGAAGCTGAACCCCTCTATAGCGAAGCCCTGGCGATGAGAAAGCGCCTGCTAGGAGAGGAGCATCCCGATGTGGCTACTAGCTTGAACAATTTAGCAGGACTGTACGATAGCCAAGGTCGGTACACTGAAGCCGAACCCCTCTACAGGGAAGCCCTGGCGAT
>CAZZZY010000342.1:0-6675 GCA_964658545.1 uncultured Acetobacteraceae bacterium
ATTTCAACGAGTAAGCCTTTTTAACGATCGCTCGCCTTTAGTCTAAACTCCAGTAGTTGATAATTGTGGCAGTGTTTGTAAATCACAAATCATGCTAGCAAAGGAATTTGATGAACCGGAATATCCCCGAATTCCCCTCTACTTGCCACCCCTTAGTCCGTTTCCACCCGATATCTTAAAAGATTGGCTAAGGGATATGAAAGTCTTTCGTGATTTGCAGATCCCTGCTGATTTAACTTATCAGCGATTATGGGAAAAGTCCGATAACGGCATTCCTCAATTTGTCTATGAAGAAATTTGCACGCACTTTGATTTGAGTTGGGAAGGAGGCTTGGCGAAATGGTTGATTTAGCAAGTGTACTCACCGCCAATGGTAAGCAATATTATGCTGGCAAGCCAATTTCACCCCAGGAGTGCCAAAAGTATGGGCTTTCTCCTTACTTGCCATCTTCAGAACTTATTAAAGCAGTTAACCTTGCCATTTTCTTAGAAAAACGTCCCTTACTGCTCAAAGGTGAACCGGGATGCGGTAAAACCACTTTAGCGCAGGCGGTAGCTTACGAGTTGGGTTTACCCTACGAAACTTGGTATATTAAGTCCACAACTAGGGCCAGGGATGGACTCTACACTTACGACGCTGTTGGTCGTTTACATGATGCTCAACTTGCTCGCATGAATGAAGCTAGCAATTCCAAAGTCGAGAATTTAGACAATTACATCAAACTGGGGCCTTTGGGACGTGCCTTTAAAAATGAACAACGCACTGTGGTGCTGATTGATGAAATTGATAAAGCTGATATTGACTTTCCCAATGATTTATTGCGAGAGTTGGATGAGCAGAGGTTTACGATTGAAGAAAAGGGGGAAGAAGTAAAAGCAAATTACCCTCCTATTGTCATCGTTACCAGCAACGATGAAAAGGATTTACCTGATGCTTTCCTGCGGCGTTGTCTGTTTTATTATATTCAGTTTCCTTATTCACAGTTAGCTAATATTGTCAAGTCACACTTTTTGGAATCTTCTTCTGATTTAGTAGAAGCTACGGTGAAGCGTTTTAGCGAATTGCGGCAGAAAATGGAGAAGGGTAAAGCAGGTAAAAAAGTTAGCACCAGTGAGTTGCTAGATTGGTTTGCTGTGTTGCGGCAATTTCCTGAAGATGAGGTGTTAAAGCAGTTAGAGGGAGAAATACCTTTTCCAGAAGTTCTGTTGAAGAAATGGGAAGACCATCTGCGGTATTTGAAGTATGAAACTTGAAGAACTACCACTGTTGGATATTTTTAACAGCTTGCGACAACGGCATGGTTTGCCGTTGGGGGTTGAAGAATATCTGGTGGTTGTACGTAGTTTAGAAGCAGGTTTTGGAATTAGCGATCGCCAAGAATTAGAGCAGCTTTGCTGTATGTTATGGGCAAAATCTGAGGAGGACAATCGCCTGATTCGTCGGTTATTTGAGCAGATGTGGAAGCAAATTGAATCGCACCCAGTAAATTTTGATTCACCTACACAAGAAAATTCTCAAAATTCCATAGACCAAACGCCATCAAGCACTGACACACCAAATTCAATTTCACATTCATTTACACAAAAAAACTCCCAATCTTCCTCAATCGAAACACCAACATCTGAAGAACCTTCAATTGATGAACCGTTACTTGATTTAGAGACAACTCCCACTATTACACCAGAACCAGTGCAAGCTGTCCAAGCTGTGCGAAATAGTCGCAAAGATAGGGAAATGAAACGCCCTAGTTATATGCTTTTAACAGAATATTTTCCTGTTACCAATGTTTGAAATGAGTCCGCAGGGGATGCATGCGGCAATTAGTGTCTTGCGGGGTCGATATATTGTAGTAAAAGAGTTGGATGAATCTTTATGCTTTTAGAGTTAAGACAATTGAGGATTCAACCGGGACAGCAACTGTTACTTGAGGACGTTAGCTGGCAGCAATTTGAAAATATTTTGGCGGAATTAGGAGAACATCGCGCTGCCAAAATTTCCTATAGTCATGGTTTTTTAGAAATTATGGTTCCCTTACCCGAACATGAAAAAGCCAAAGAAATTATTGGCGATATAGTCAAAATTTTACTGAATGAACTAAGTATCAATTATGATGCTTTAGGTTCAACCACCCTAAAAAACGAAAAAATGAGTCAGGGAGTAGAACCGGATACTTGTTTTTACATTCAAAATCAAGCGGCAGTTATTGGTAAAAATCGCATAAATTTAAGTGTAGACCCACCCCCAGACTTAGCCATAGAAATTGATTTAACTTCTCGCACGCAATTGGATAATTACCAAATTTTGGGAGTACCAGAACTTTGGCGATATGGAAAACAAGGCTTACAAATTAACGTCTTGCAAGGTGGAAAATATGTAGAGTCAAATTTTAGTCCTACTTTTCCAGATGTTCCGATAATTGAGCTAGTAAATCAATATGTCCAGCAAAGTCAAGTTGTTGGTAGCAGCCAAGCAATTCAAGCTTTTAGAAATTGGCTGCGGGATAATATTTAATTGTGCCTTTTATTTTGAATGATTTATTTGCAATGGCAGTCAGTTGAGGTTATTTGATGCCTACCACAAACAAGGAGCGGGAAATACGAATCGCCCAAAGAAGGGTTGAAGGGTTTGCCCAGGAGTTTGGGGAAGCACACCGCAACTTGGCTCGTCATGCGGCGTTTCCTTTGGTACTTACACCCGATTTACTCTACCAAATTTGGGCTAACTTTGTCCCTGAAGCCCCTTGGACGGCTGTAGCTCATGTATTGTTGTCGCGGTTGTGTCGGCAAGTGAGTTATGAGATGTATGAAATGGATATTGCTGACCGAAATTTGTTGTTGCGGGAATTGAAAAAGCAGTTTGGGCAGGAAAGATTTGATGATGTGGGCGAGTTTTTACTGGATTATGTGGCGCAGCGATTGACTGATGATGATGCAGATACGCAGGATTTGCGGGAGGCACAGGAGTGGACGGCGTTGGCTTATACAAAGCCAGATGAGGCGGCGCGGGAGTTAGCGCAGGCGCTGAGTCAAAGAGTGCAGCAAGAGGATATGGGAGAAGTGTTGCGGTTAGCTTCTTTAGTGGAGACTTTGGCAGAGCCTTTGGTTGAGGCTGGGTTCGAGCCGTTGTTGGTTGATGTAAGCAAAATTGCTAGCGAAGCTAGAGACAATTTCGAGGCAGCTACAGATCAACTTGGCGGAGTACTTCAACAGAAAAATCTGTTAGAAAGTGCTAGTGTAATTTTCCCCATCTCAGAACAAATAGAAACAGACCAATTTGAGAATTTTCTATATGATTTATCCCTTGAATTAGAAGCACCAGATTGGATATTCGTAAATTCTATAAAAGCAAAATCTATGCGTCGAGTAGTTATTTCCACTCTTGGCACAAGTCTATTAAGTAGCCAAATTAATAGAAATTCAGACCCTAGTAGTTGGTTAAAGATTTTATGGAATAGTGCTAACTATACAACTGAAGAATTAGAAAGATATCACCTAGATGCTCAAAACATAATTAATGTTCTTAAAGAAAGGGCAATTGAAAAACTTAACAATAGTGATATCAGAGAGATTCGATTGGCAAGTGCTGAACTTAGTGTAATTTATGCATTGTATCAAGGTAACTTAGAGCAAGGAAAACAAGATTATCATTTTTTAATTGCTAGTGATACCGCGATATCTACTGAGATAGCTAATATTATTCAGCAATTTCTCACCAGTCAAGGACTTATTGTTCAAATATATCAACTAAAAGGATTTTCAACAGCGAACACTGAAAGATTTAATAACGGTATAGATGAATTATTGGTTTGGTTGGAAGATATAGCTTCTAACTTCAGAAATTCTGGATACAGAATTTCTTTTAATTTAGTAGCAAGTTCTAGAGTTTTACAAGCATATATGGATATAATTGGAATGTTATATGCCGATGAGCTTATTTATATTCTTGAAGGGTCAAATCCCAAACTGATAAATATTCCTAAAATGCCTATACAAATTGATACTTCAATTATTAATCCTGTGAAATTTGCACTAATGGAAGCAGGTTCTATTAATTTATTGCACACTCAAGATATTCCCGAACAATTTATATTTGTAGTAGATAATGAAGCAATACTATCAAATTGGGGAACATTAATTTGGAAAAAATGCAAGGATGATTTTTTATCAGGTGATTTATTATATTTTCCTGGTTTAGCTTATCAAGAATCTTTCAGGAATGATTACAACAACCTTGAAAACTTGCAAGACAGAGTTAAACTACAAGAAACTCTTGCCAGGGTATCTTACTTACTGACAAAAGCTAATGGTGATACAACAGTACTCAGGCAAGATGGAGGCTTACAATATACAAAATTTCAAAATATAGACCTATATCATTTTCGAGTAAGTCAAAGTTTGCGTGTTAGCTGTATGTTTTCAGATGGAACTTTACGATTACGAAAATATGGTTATCATGACTATGTTTATGGAAACCCATAATTAGTTTATACTCTCACTCCCTTGAAACCCAGCATTAACCGACGTGAAATCAAAATTTTCCATTACTGTTCAACATCTATCACAATTAGAGCTTTACTACCCTTCAAGTACATTTCATTGCAGTCGCAATCTCTGCAATGAGAGGCTGATATTGAGAACTTGAAAAGGGGCGAAAATGATCTGGAGCATCGACACTCATTTTACACAACAGGCGAAATTGGAGCGGTGTTGGAGGTTGATTTACACGCTCTACCTGCACCTCTAAGTTAGAATTGTGTCGAAGCAACTCAAAAATTTCTGCAAGCAAATATCGCGGACAATAACCAACAATGTAGTGGTCTTCGGTGTTTAAAATTAAAGCCTGAGAATCGTATGGATTTTGAAATTCGTGAGCAAGCCATAACTTTTGCCGAAATTCAAGCTGATTAATCCGCTCAATGGCACTGCTTGGCAGATGTCGCAGCCCATGCGAGAAAAAGTAAAGATGGTACTGTCCTTGTTCATCAACTTCTGGACAAGGAAAAACAGCGAGTGTATCTGTTTCTCGTTCGCCCCCACTGCGGGCTAAAATTGTAATTGGGTCATTTTCATCATTCGGAATATTGAGCCATTCAATAAAACTTGAATAATCGGGACGCGATCGCGACATTAACCGATTAGCAAACACTGCAAATAATTGAGTTGATGTATAAATCTCGTCTAAGCGTGGAAACGAGGACAAAGGTTTAAAAGCAGATTTCTCTTCAGCCTCTTTTACACCTTGGGTATAGACAAATTGATAGATACCTTGGTCAAATGTTAACCGACCAATGGTGAACCAAAAGCGACTAATAGGGTCTTGCCAAGCTAGAAATAATGTTCGTGTCTTCGTTTTTGCTGTTTTCAAAGTAATGTTCCCCTTGGTGTTCGGTTTCTTCTGAGGTAGATTCTGTTTTCGTTTTCGGATAAAATTACTAATAAATTAGCAGGCAAGAGGCAGATAATGTCAATGGTCAAAGTTGAAGTACAATTATCTTCAGAAGAGTTGCTCAAAGCAGTTGAGCAATTAAACTTGTCTGAATTAGAACAATTTGTATCGCAAGTTATTGTTTTACAAGCGCAACGTAAAGTTACTGGACTGCCGCAAACAGAAGCGGAATTATTACTCAAAATAAATCAAGGCATTCCTGGAAATATTCAGAGAGATTATAAAGAATTGATTGCTAAACGAGATGATGAAATTCTCACAGAGGATGAGCATCAACACTTATTGCAATTAACTGAGGGAATAGAAAAAATTCAAGCACAGCGTATAGAAAATTTAGCAGAATTATCACGTTTGCGTGGTATTTCACTAACTGCTTTAATGGAAAACTTAGGTATTCGCGCAACAAATTATGTCTGAAAATAGAGTGACAGCGCAGCAAAAAAAGTCTGTGGTTAAGCGAGCTAATGGATGTTGCGAATATTGTAGAAGCCAAGAACGCTTTGCTATTCAAGCTTTTTCTGCCGAGCATATTATTTCCAAAAGTCAAGGTGGAGAAACGAATCTAGATAATTTGGCTCTTTCTTGTCAGGGTTGCAACAATCACAAATATAATAAAATCCAAGGTGGTGATCCAGTAACTGGTGAAACTGTACCTTTGTATCACCCACGTAAACAATTATGGAATGATAATTTTGCATGGAATAATGATTTTACATTAGTTATTGGTTTGACTCCAACAGGGAGAGCTACGGTAGAAACCCTACAGTTGAATCGAGAAGGAGTTGTGAATTTGCGCCGAGTCTTATACGCAATGGGGGAACATCCTCCAGGGAATGTTAATGATTGATAACAATTTTGACTATTTGTTCAGCAACTGCAAAAACTCTCCCCACCCACAACCAGCAAAATCTGACCGCTCATAAAATTGAGAATAACCCCTCACTGGAGAATAAATCGACAACCCCTTCACACGCTCAAATCTTACCCCTGAAGTAACATTTGCCAAAATTAACTGCGGTTCCACTTCAATAATCATCAAATCCATTACTTCATCAATCACCTTGGTCAATTCATCACTATCACCAGCATATTTATCCCGTAACGCCTTCAAAAAGTCATATAAATCTACAAAATCCTTATCATCAAAACGCACTGCCTTACGTTGAGCATGAAATAGGGGTAAATATAGCGAAGCTGTCACCAGGGGCAAGATAGGCTGAAAGTATTGT
>CAZZZY010000343.1:0-6671 GCA_964658545.1 uncultured Acetobacteraceae bacterium
TAGCGCTGCCGTATTGCCTTCTCTTCTCCTATCGGAGACACTTCGTGAACGAGAGAGAGGCAACGCCTTCGGCATGGCAACTCTTAGAGAGCGTCATTTTGAATGCGTGAATTTTGAATTCGGAGCGAAGCGACGTGACTAATCCTCAAACCAACTAGCACGCCATGCAGCTTCAGCTTCAGCGATCGCTCTTTCCCGATGTTTCTTTTGATACTCTCGTCCTAGCTTGTTGAGCTGAACTAAAATATTGCGGATTTGCCTGCGTTCAGAGGAGAGTGTCACATCAGCAAATTCAATTTCCCCTAGTCGTAGGTTAATAGCCATGATTTGCGTCAGTCCAGAATCTTCTGACTGCTGCTCATTTTCAATTTCAATTACTAAGTTTAATAAGTTAGGTGGCCCTGGCATGACCTCGGCAGAGGCTTCTGATGCCGCCGCTGCCGCTGCCGCTGCCGCTAAAATCGGTTCTGGTAATTTTTTGGGTAATACCCCAGCTTTTTGTAATAAAAGATTAGCATCATGCGAAAGTTTTTTCAGTATCTCTTGCATGACCTCTTCTAAGTTCTGTTGCCATTTCGCTAGTTCTATAGGATTAGAGGTGTCGGCGCTAAGAACCTGATAATTAGAGGTGTCTATAAGTCCAGAAGATCCTCCCTCATCCCCCTCATTCCCCTCATCTTCCTTGTCTACCTCAACTTCCTCACTTTTTTTAATACAAGCGAGCAATTGTTCTGCTGCCACTTGACCCAACTTGCGGATGGCTTGTTGCAATTGCTGGCGCTGATTCAATGACACATACAAAAAGTTTTCGGGATACCCCTGTGTACAGAGGTGGTAACTCGCTAGAATCAACTGTTTTCGTACAGCTAGCCCCAAGGTGTTTAGATAACTAGCATAAGCGTTTTGTAGTTCTAGTGCGATCGCTCGAATCGCTTCTTTTATTGCTGCAATATCCCGTTCAATTCGCTCGATTCCTCTTGCCATATCTTTTCGTTCTTGCCCATGTGAACTATTAAATAGTACAAATGTACGATTTTCTTTTAGGATAACTTTCTAAAGGATTTTATATTTTAAATTAAATCTAAAAAAAACACAGGTCAGGCTATTTGCTTGACCTGTCGTTTAAGGAGTGAGGAGTTAAGAATTATGAATGATGAAGCTAACTTCCTATTAACTCCTAACTCCTAAAATATTACTTACTACCAATTTGTGCAGCGACTTCATCAGCAAAGCTCATTTCTTGCTTTTCAATGCCTTCGCCCAGTATATAACGGACAAAGCGAGTCACTTGAATCTCTGTGCCTAATTGTGCCTTCGCTTGCTTCAAGAGGTCTTCTACAGAAATACTCTGATCGCGAATGTAAGGCTGATCGAGCAAAGTCAATTCTTTCAGACGTTTTTCAATCCGTCCCTGAACAATTTTTTCTTTGATATTATCTGGCTTGTTCGCCAAATCATCCTTGCCCATTTCAATATCTTTTTCTTTTTGGGCAATTTCGGCGGGGATTTGGTCTACGCTCACATACTCGACATTTGGACAAGCTGCAACTTGCATTGCAGTGTTCCGTGCCAAGGTTTGGAACTCTGAATTAGCAGCCACTGACTCAGTTTGAGAACCCAGTTCTACTAATACACCAACTCGGCCGCCAGTGTGAATGTAGCTGTCTACTATACCTTGCGTGCCTTCTGCTAGTGCAAAATTAATAAAGCGACGCACTTGGATGTTTTCACCGAGCGTAGCAATAGTTTGCTTGATGAATTCTTCTACAGTCCCACTTGGACTATCAGCATAGTGTTGAGCCAACAAAGACTCAACACTATCAGCAGTTGCTGCTTGCTTTGCCAGGTTCTTAACTAAAGCTTTAAAAGCCTCGTTACGAGCAACAAAGTCGGTTTGGCAGTTGACTTCAATGAGTACACCCACTCGACCACCAGGTTGAATGTAAGTGTCTACTAGACCTTCTGCCGCAATGCGATCGCTTTTTGCCCCCGCCTTAGAGATGCCCTTTTTCCGTAGCCAGTCTGCGGCTTCTTCGATGTTGCCATCAGTCTCTATCAGCGCCTTTTTGCAGTCCATCATGCCGGCACCAGTTTTTTGGCGTAGCTCTTGGACGAGTTTTGCAGATATTTCCGCCATGTTGCCTCAATTCCTAACTTGACCTCGAGTTGTAATCACTCACCTAATTTAGTGCTGAGTTTTGAGTGTTCAGTTATCAATTTTATTCTTCATTGACAAATCACAACTTATAACTTCAAAAATCAAGACTCAGCACTATCAAATTTGCTGAGTCTTTCTATCTTACTCAGCAACGCCACTTGCTCTACTTGGGGAGACCCCAAGACCCTCCGGGTTAGTCCCCCAGACGCTCGTTAATCGCTACCGCTAGCGCTAACTACAGAAACCGCCAAGACGGGGGCTACCTCACCGCAGTGGCTCCTCAGCACTCTTCACTCAGCACTATTCTTCTGTTTCCTCGTCGGGAATTACGGCATCAGTATATTCGGTTTCTTCATAGTCATCGTCATACTCACTACCGTCATAATCTTCGTAATCCTCTTCAACATCCAGCTGACCGTGACGACCTTCATAAATGGCATCCGCCAATTTTCCGACTATCAGCTTAATTGATCTGATAGCATCGTCGTTTGCTGGGATGGGGATATCTACTACATCGGGGTCACAGTTTGTATCCAGCATGGACACAATGGGAATATTCAGCTTTTGGCATTCTTGAACTGCGTTATATTCCCGGCGTTGGTCTACAATTACCACGATATCGGGCACTTTCCGCATTGTTTTAATGCCGCCCAGGTATTTCTGGAGCTTCGTCATTTCCCGACGTAGCATTGATGCTTCTTTTTTCGGTAATAAATCTAGTGCGCCAGTTTCTTCACGGCGTTCTAAATCTTTCAGACGGTCTACCCGTGTTTTAATGGTTGCCCAGTTGGTCAACATTCCGCCCAACCAGCGTTGGTTAATGTAGTGCGAACCACAACGGCTGGCTTCTTGAGCAATAATTCCAGCTGCTTGGCGCTTGGTGCCGACAAAAAGAAATTTCTTCCCTTGTTCTGCGTGCGATCGCATATAGTTGTAGGCATTATCCATCAACTGGGCAGTCTGCACCAAGTCGATGATATGCACACCATTGCGCGAAGTGTAAATGTAAGGAGACATTTTTGGGTTCCAGCGCCGGGTCTGATGCCCAAAGTGAACCCCTGACTCCATCATTTGAGCCAATGAAACTACTGGCATATATTTTCTAACTCCTATTCGGGTTAAACCTCCATCCAAGTGCATTTCCCAACTGGGAAACACCCGAATTCTCAGATGTGCGAGATTAGTTAACCATACTAGGTTAGCACATTTGCAAGAGTTGTAGTTTGGTAAGGGCGATAAAATAGCGCTGCCCAGTGATTTTATTCGTGATTGATACCTCTGTCAATAAATTTGTCTTTGTTCGTGAACAAAGACAAATACGTGTACTTACAGTTTCAACACTTGATAATCAGAGTTTCTGGAATTACACCTGCATATTACTGAATAGTATCGGGGTCTACATTAAGCGATCGCAACCTTGCCTTTAACTTTTCTATCTGCGATTCTGCCTGTTCTGCTCGTTGGCGTTCTTGTTCTGCCAGTGCTTCTGCCTGCTGCCTTGCTAAAACTTCCTGCCCTAAAACCTGTACCAACTCATCAGGGATGAGTAATTTTTCCCCTGTATCCTCTCGATAAAACCCAATTAGCCTTTCCTCAATCACCAAGCGCAGTTGTAGCGGTTCACTGCGTCCATCCTGTATGGGTTCGTAGATTTCTCCTCGCAGACGATAGCCACGTAACTTTTGTTCCACCCACTCGCCTTTAGGGTCAAATAGCCAATATTCCTTGACACCTAGCTGCTCATAGAGAGTCTTTTTGAAAATTTCATCTTGTCCCTTAGTACCAAAGGATGTCATTTCAAAAATAACTGTGGGTATTTGACCCTCTTCCCAGATTTTATAGTTGTCCCGACCACCGGGTGCAACATCAAAAATCACCATCACATCTGGCGCTACCCGCAACTTGGGAAAACCTTGTGCATAATAAAGAAATTGATTTCCCAATACTGTTGCCTGACGATTCGTCAGATACTGTTTCAGGACTTCTAAGGTAGTTAGCAAGGCATAAAGGTGGTCGTAGGTTTCTGCCACTGGTTGACCATCAGCACTGGGATAGAAAATTCCTGATTCGACACTAACAGGTAAAGTAGCCGTCACCTCGCTTCGCTCCGAATTCAAAATTCACGCATTCAAACATTTTCAATCCCCATAAATAAATTTAGTTGCTCTGCAATATGGACACCATATTTCTCGCGCTATGCGTCGCCGCTCGTTCGCCCTTGGCGTCTCCCCTTCTCCCAAAGGGAGAGGCTAGCGCCAAGGGAGAAGACTCGCTCTAAGGGTACTCCTACGGAGAAGCAAGCTACGCGCAGCGTCTCTAAGAGTTGCCATTTTTATGAGCAGTTAATGGGAATGGGATTTTCAAAGAAGCAAGCTACGCGCAGCGTCTCTAAGAGTTGCCATGCCGAAGGCGTTGCCTCTCGTTCACGAAGTGTCTCCGATAGGAGAAGAGAAGGCAATACGGCAGCGCTATCGCAATACATTTTTTTCTTCTCCATAAATAAAATCAATTAGGGGCTTGTATCATGAGTCTTTGTCGGTCATGGTTGTAAAATCAGTGCTACAAGATTATTGTAGAACAACTCTACTTCTCTCTAAGTTGAGATGGGCAAGCTTTTCAAAATATAACTAGATAACTCACAAAATCCTTCCCCTTCGGCAGCAGTGGTAATGTAAGCAGGGTGATATTTCAACTGATTCAAATATTCCAGAACATTCGCCACGCCTACAGAAAAAGGAAAATAACGCCGATTAAATAAACTTTCATCATTAGGACTATCGCCAACAGTAACAATTTGTTCTACTGAGTACTGAGGCAAATATTCGCGCAATACGTGCAACAATCCCACAGCTTTATCTTGCCCTTGGGGTTTAATATGACACTGCACATTGCTATAGGTAAATCCCCAACCCATTTGGTGACAGAGATTGTCTAGGGTTTGTAGTTCGTCTTGACGCAAAGTCGCTACATCAAAAGTCCAGTCGGTGATGCGAAAGCGATTATCAGCAGATTCTTGGATTTGGGGAAATTTGGTTTGTAAATTCTCAAAAGTCGTAGCCAAGTGCTGGCGATGTTGGGCTAAATCGGCAATGGGTGTTAATACTACTGGTTTTTGGTTCCCAGGTGGAAAGTACAAACCGCCATTTTCTGCCATAGCACCTGCCACTGGCATCAAGCTACTCAATCCACTCACCCACCCAGCAGAACGTCCTGTGACAATCAGCACCTTAATCTCAGCAGTCGCTAAATCCTCTAAAGCTTGCAGCAATGCGGGAGTAAATTTTCCTCGTCTAGTTAATGTGCCATCCATATCTGTGGCTATCAGACGAATATTTCTCAAGCAAGTAGATGAAACCTCAGACAGGGCAAAGACGCTCTGGTGTCTGAACATACGCGGTTTGTAAAAAGCTGTTAAAGATATTAATGATACAGCAAGATGGCATTGAAGATTTGGGCATCCTAAACATCAGGAGTCAAGTTTTTCAGTTTCCAACCATGCCCAATTCGATGTTTCTTGCCCAATCCCCAGGGTCAAAGCCTAAAAAAGCATCCCAGGAAGTGCCAGCAAGTAATCCTCAAATACCACCATTATTGTTGGTAACTTCTGGAGGACTGGCTTTAGCGGTGATTGCTTTGATTGTATATAGTAAGCTCCAGATGAATAAGCTGGAGAAAAAACTTAAGTTTGAACAATTCCGTGCGCGAGAATTAGAGAAAAAGTTTAAGCTGGCGCTGGAAACAATTCGCAAAATGGAAACTAATCCTGATTTGGTCAACTCACGGGACTTTAACCTGGATTATCTGCGAATGCGGATGTCAGAGGAGGTGTTTCATTTTGCAATCCTTAATCAAGTGAAAATTCAGATTAAAGATAAAGTTACTCAAGCCCTGCGTCCAAATCAAGCCCAACAAGGATCAATCGGAATTGCTAATAGCGCCGGACGGCAAATAGATGAAACTTTTGATGTAGAATATGAGACTGGTAGTCCTGGGAACTCTGCTAAACGAGTGCTGTTTCGCATTCAAGTCCGGTTAATGAAGTTACCGACGCAAGCAACGTCTGCGACTATTAGTCAAATTATTGACTGTATAGAAACTTACCTAAGCCCCACAGAAGACGAGGATAGTTGGCAACCAACACTTCAAGGTCGAATTGCTACTATGCATTGGGATCAAAAGGCTAAACCTACGCCTCTACTGGTGCTGGAGCAATCGAATGAAGGCGTGAATGTGACTTTTCGTACTAGTCGCCAACCAAATGCCCTAACTCCGCCAAACCAGTCTGGAATGAAAAAATCAGGCTCTGCTAGACAATAATCAATTTTGATCTAGCTTTCTCAGAACCCATTGCAATTGCTAACTGGATACTTTCTGATAAAAATTCAGCCAGCATTAGACTTGGCAAGATTGGTTATATAGGCGGTAAAAACCGCCTGCTCTCTACTAGTACGTCACAGAGGAAATAAGCCACCCATTTAAAATCGCTAGACATCCTACAAAATCAGCGTTCTTT
>CAZZZY010000344.1:0-6660 GCA_964658545.1 uncultured Acetobacteraceae bacterium
CTTCTTGCAGGTATACCCCAACTAAATCAGCCTCAGCTAAATTCATTCCTGACAAATTACATTTCTCCAAACTAACTCCCCGGAGTATAACTTTATGTAGATTTGCACCTTGAAGATTTACTCCAGTTAGCTCTACCTGAGTAAAGTTTGCTCTAGTCAAGTCTGCTCCAGTCAAATTTGCAGTTTTCAAATTTGCATAACTTAAGTCTGAATTGCTAAGGTCTGCCCAACTTAAATTAATTGACTCACCTTGCACCCACATTAAATTTGAACATCTTAGGGATACCCTAGAAAGGCTTGTTTGGACAAGGTTAGCTTTTGTTAGCTTTGCCTCACTCAAGTCTGCCCCATTTAAAATTGCTTTGTATAGCTCTATCTGAGTTAAATCTGCACCTTTTAAGTCTACCCCTTTAAGATTTGCAGAATGAAACTGCCGTCCACCTGCGGCATATTTCTCCAACAGTTCCTTAGCATCCATAATGCACCTTTAAATACCATTGACACAGTATAATCACAAAAAATTTGTGTCACAGATATTCCTCTCCCTTCTTCCTTTGCGTCCTCTGCGCCTTGGCGGTTCGTCCCTCCTACCCCAACCTCGGACGTATCCCATAATGCCGATATCGCCAATAATCCCGCAAAATGCGATCGTGGTCAAAACATAAATTACTCGGTACACACCAAGACTCAAAAATGCCTACACCCTTAGCATCATCCCCAGCCACCGGTTCCCCCGTCGCCGTTGCTAAAAACACAATGCTAATCGTATGCTGACGGGGATCGCGATTGGGGTCAGAATACACCAGTAATTGTTCAACAAACTCCACCTGCAAACCCGTTTCTTCCTCAGCTTCTCGCCGCGCCGCCACTTCCACAGCTTCCCCATAATCTACAAAACCACCAGGAATAGCCCAACCTAAAGGTAGATTATGTCTTTCAATTAACACTATTGGCCGATGAGGTCGATCTACTAGTTCAATGATGATATCAACAGTCGGCACAGGATTTCGGTAAGACATGGAATTTTAGATTTTAGATTTTGGATTAACTAGGGATTGGGAATTGGGAATTGGGCATGGGGCATTGGGAATTGGTTATTCTATTTTTCCCCCTCATCTCCCCCATCTCCCTCATCCCCGACTCCCTACTAACGACAGCTTTCAAAGCTGAACATAGCGTGATAAATTCGATGCGATCGCTTCCTCTCATAATTCAGGTTACTTATGCCTTTTCCTAGATCCAGTGGCATTTTGCTACATCCCACTTCCTTCCCCAGCCGATTTGGTGTTGGAGATTTAGGCTTAGAAGCCTATCGCTTTATTGATTTTCTCAAAGAGAGCCATCAACAATATTGGCAAGTTTTACCCCTAGGCCCCACTGGGTACGGCAATTCTCCGTATATGTGCTACTCAGCAATGGCAGGAAATCCCCTACTGATTAGCCCAGAAAAACTGCGAGATGAGGGTTTGCTAATAGAAGAAGACTTTGCTAATTTACCAGGATTTCCGCTGGAAAAGGTAGATTTCGATCAGGTTGTGCCAATTAAAATTGGGCTACTCAAAAAAGCCTGTGAAAACTTTAGAGCCAATGCTACGCCAATCCAGCATAAAGAGTTTGAAGGCTTTTGCGACAGTAAAGCCTATTGGTTAGATAATTACGCCTTATTTATGGCGCTGAAAGATGCCCACAATGGTGCAAGCTGGCATACATGGGAAGCGGAATTTGTCAAGCGGGAACCCGAAGCATTAGCTCAGGTAGAAAGCCGGCTCAACGGAGATATTTTTTATTACAAGTTCATCCAATTTGAGTTTTTTCGGCAGTGGTCAGACCTGAAAAACTACGCGAATATGCGGGGCATTGACATTATCGGCGATATTCCTATCTACGTAGCTCATGATAGTGCCGATGTCTGGGCGCATCCCAACATCTTTTGCTTAGACGAAGAGACGGGAGAAGTTGCTCAAATGGCAGGAGTTCCACCAGATTACTTTAGCGCCACCGGTCAATTGTGGGGAAACCCAGTTTATAACTGGGAGGAACTGCAAAAACAAGACTTTAAATGGTGGGTACAGCGCTTTGAAGCCATGCTGGATTATGTCGATATAATTCGCATTGACCACTTTCGAGGCTTCGAGGCATATTGGTCAGTACCCAAAGGTGAAGAAACTGCTATTAATGGCGAATGGGTGGAAGCACCTGGAGACGCTTTTTTTGAAGTGATCAAACAGAAGTTGGGCAAGCTACCCGTCTTAGCGGAAGATTTGGGAGTGATTACACCAGGGGTAGAAGCGCTGCGAGACAAGTATGAATTTCCGGGAATGAAAATTTTGCAGTTTGCCTTTGGTTCAGATGCCGCTAATCCATTTTTGCCATTCAATTACTCGCGGAATGCTGTAGTTTATACTGGCACTCACGATAATGACACAACTTTAGGCTGGTTCAATTCGGCTAACGATTACGAAAAGCAAAACTTACGACTTTATTTAGGTTGTATTAGTCCTGAAGGTGTCCACTGGGATTTAATTCGCCTAGCTTTGAGTTCCATAGCTAACCAAGCGATTATTCCCTTACAAGATATTTTGGGATTAGGAAACGAAGCGCGGATGAACTTTCCCAGTATTGCTGAGGGGAACTGGGAGTGGCGCTATGAAGCAGGAGCGTTGAGAGAGGAATTAGGCGATCGCTTGAAAGTTCTTACCAAGCTCAATGGACGTGCCCCAGAAGCCCAGTAATGAGTGAGTGGGGCATGAGGCATGGGACAAGGAGAATCACCATTCCCCATGCCCCATGCCCAATGCCCCATATTTCAAAACATAGGTTTTGCAGCAATCCTAACTTCTTCCTCCTTTCCTGGCTCTCCCATTTCCTTGGCTTTCTCTTGATTGACGCTCATCAAAACACCACCAGCATTATCAGTTTTCACTGTCAGTTGCTCTTGAGCTTTCCAAGTTCGGTGAGTTCCCTCTGGGAGAACACCCTCAAACTGGGTTTTACCATCGGCTATGACGCGAATCCAGGATGACGCTTTCAAGGTAACGCCGATCTGTACAGGCTGTTTCTGTTGTCCACCACCAAGGGGATCGCTGACAGGTTGAACCTCTGGTGACTCTTTTGGTTGATTTGGCTCTGGTTGAACAATGGATTTTTGTTTTGGATATGGCTGGTAGCTATTACTTGCTTGTAGTACGGCATTATTTAATAACAGAGATAAGCCATTTACAGAGCATACTATTAGGAATATGTAAAGAAAGTAAAGATGAATAGGACGTAGCTGACTCAGGGGTAAAGTATTCCCCATAGCTCGGGGGTTCACTTGTGCAGAACTGATCGGAAAAGTGCCAGAAAATTCTACTCCATTCAAGCCTAGTGCATCGGCGAATTGCCTGATCAAACCCTGAATATAGACTGGTTCTGGCAGATCGTTTAAATTACCTTCTTCGATTGCCTGCAATAATCGCCGAGGGACTCTGGTTAATGCAACCATTTGCTCTAGAGATAGACCCTGTTCTTGACGCAATGCCCCAAGTTGAGCGCCCAATTCTGCCAACTTTTCGGCCCGTTGTTGCTCTAATGAAAGTGATGGCTGGTGATTATTCTTCTTTCTTAGCCATTTCATGCCTGTTGACACTCCTTAATTCCACTGAATCAATAATTAGGTTGCGTGATCTGATCTTGCAAAAAGTGAATTTCATGATCGTTGAGGGAACGATATTTACCCTCTGACAATAAGGGTTCTTTGGGAGTTTGTAATTGAATGGGGCCGATCGCAGTCCGATGTAGTTGGATTACTGGGTATCCTAACTGTTGGGCTATCCGGCGAATTTGGCGATTTCTTCCCTCCTGCAACACTATTTCTAAAAAGCTTTGCTGGGCACGATGTTCTATTAGATATACCTTAGCGGCCCTGGTTTTTCTACCCTCCAACATCACACCCTGACGCCACTTTTGGAGTACTGCTTCTGCGGGATATCCTTTGACCAAAACATGATATGTCTTGGAAATACTGTGGCGGGGATGGGTTAGTCCAAATGTCAGATTTCCGTCATTGGTCAGGATTAATGCTCCTGTAGAGTCTGCATCTAAACGCCCAACTGGGTGAATACCTGAACCCTCCCGTAATTCTTTCGGTAGTAAATCCAGGACTGTTGTTCTTCCGTGAGGGTCGTAGCAAGTCGAAACCACTCCTGCTGGTTTGTGCAGCAATAGATATATTAAAGCCGGACGCTGCTTTTCGGATACGGGTTTACCATCGATGGCGATCGCATCTTTTTGGGGATCAACTTTTTGACCCAAATGTGCTAACACCCCATTGATTTGCACCCGTGAGTGCCTAATCATTTCTTCGGCTTCACGACGTGAGGCGATGCCCCATTGAGCGAGAATTTTTTGTAACCGTGCCTCCATCTGTAATTACTTATTTACTGTTAACAATTAAATGATATTTGCATTTTGTAGCGAGTAGGCATAAATGTTACATTTAAGACCTGTTTAATTTATGTTCAGTTGTTAAGCAGATACTCATAAACAGATTGGTTAGATGCCAGAGCAAAATTCCCAAACAACAAATGTCAATAAAATCCGCATAATTACGCAGGTACTCACAAAAGCCCTAAAGCTCTGGTTGAGAGCGCAAGTGAGCCAAATATCGGAATTAGAAGTGGAGATTAAAACAAGCGATCGCCAACTTCTCTCTGGACGCATCCCTTTGGTGTCTATTTTTGCTACTCATGCGGTTTATCAAGGTCTCCTGATTACACAAATTCAATTAACGGCAGAAAATATTCAGATAAACATTGGTTCCGTACTCAAAGGAAAGCCTCTGCGACTGTTAGAAACAGTACCAGTGGTTGGCGATTTGATTGTAGACGAGAAGGATCTAAATGCTTCTCTCTCATCTGATTTATTATCAACTGCTTTGAGCGATTTATTGGTTAAGGTTTTACCAACACATTTCCCAAAGTCACAACCGATTAATTGGCAAGAAATTATTCTTGATAACAATCAAATTATACTCCGAGGCTTGAGAGTAACCAATAGTGAAACAACGCCTCTAGAGATTTGTCTGAGCTTGCATTTACTCAGTGGACATGAGTTGCAACTGACACATATAAAAATCAAGCCTGACCAGCGAGATATATTAGATGACAATCATGAGTACAATCTGGATCTTGGCTCAGATGTTGATATCCAAGAACTAACGCTGATCCCAGGCAAACTAGTGTGTCGGGGGCGGATTAACGTTAATCCTTGATGTTAAAAAATTAAAAAATGCCAATACATTGTTTTAAGATATAGCGTTTCTCAGGGGATGAGGAAGCAGGGGGAGATGCAATCCCCGCTTCGTTGCTATTGGTCTTGGAATTCTATTCCAAGAGCAGGGCTATTTCATTCTCATCTAGCCCGCCTCAGAATGAATTCTGAGTCTAATAGCGAAAGTCGTCTAAAGACGACTGAGTAAAGGTTATAGTCCGTTAAAACGGACTATAGCTAAAAGCCTATGAACTTTAGTTATAGGCGGTTTATGTCTAGAACGAAATAGCCCTGATTCCAAGACCAATAGCTAAACAAGAATTTCAGTCCACTTAAGTGGACTTTAGTTATTAGCCCGGAACTTCAGTTCTGGGCGGGATGTGGGTCAGTGGAATACTTTAAGTGTTACAAAAATGTGGGTAATGACAAGTCCTTGCAGGGAAGGGGCTGTTCTTGTTAGGTCTGTATTGAACTCAACTCAGAACCTCTATAGTAGCGGCAACAGTAGCGTGATGAAATAGTAAACCAAAGGTGCTGTGAAAATATAACTATCAGTACGGTCTAAAATACCACCATGACCGGGGATCAATTGTCCAGAATCTTTGACTCCAGCATCCCGTTTGAGCATAGATTCAGTGAGATCCCCTAAAAGACTAGCAATGCCAATCAGCAAACCCAATGCCAAACCAGTGAATGGGGATGTGGGCAAGTGGAGATAATAGGCCCCTGCTATGGCTACCGCAACACTTGAAGTAATGCCAAAGACAGCACCTTCTACAGTTTTTTTCGGGCTAATCTCAGACAGACGAGTTTTTCCAAAGAATTTGCCAATGGTATAAGCGCCAATATCGGCTGCCCAAATACACAAAAAAGTCAGCAGTGTTGCTGTAAAACCTTGGGGTAAAGAAGCGGAATTGGCCTTTTCCCAGAAATCTGTCCAGGTTGTGGGCCAGTAAGCTCCTAATGGGAGATTGCTAAAAGCAGCACTATTAATTGCTCGTAATCGCACCCAGTAACTCGGCAAATAACCTACGTAAAATAGCCCCATAATAGAAGCGGAAACGTCAGCGATCGTAGCAAATTTGGGCTGAAATAACAGGTAAAAACAGATAAGTGTGCCAGCTAAGGGCATCACAGCGTCAGCTAAACTGCCATCAATGGTACAAATTACTAGCAAAACTAGGCTGACAGCCATAGTGGTTTTAGCGGCGGGAGCAATGCCTCTGGCTCGCACCAAATTAAAATATTCCTGTTGACCCAAAAAGACCACAATCGCAAACATGATGGTAAAGTACCAACCCCCCAAAAGGGTTACAGAAAGAGCAAGAGCGATCGCAACAATTCCACTAATAATCCGAGACCAAGGCATAGAAGTATTAAATATTGGGCATGGGCATTGGGCATTGGGCA
>CAZZZY010000345.1:0-6639 GCA_964658545.1 uncultured Acetobacteraceae bacterium
TCACGATCGCCAGCAGTAATAGAAGTAGCAGAACGCACTAATTGATTAAGGATTGTCAGTATGGCTGCGTGGACGTGCTTTTTCACCATTAACGAGTTGCGGAGGTTAAACCGGGGTGGAGTTACTACTCCTTTCAAAAGTTTGAGGGGGTCGGCATAATAGGCGCGGTCATGGCTGGCTTGACGGGCATAGGTTAAATTAACTGCCATGCGATGCTGACGACCGGCGCGACCGGCACGTTGTTTGTAGTTGGCGGGTAAGGGCGGTACGTTTCGCATTAAGACAGAATCCAGTCCGCCAATATTCACTCCTAATTCTAAGGTGGGTGTGCAAACCAAGGTATTGAGGATTTCACTGTCACCTTTGAACATACGTTCCAAGGTTTCTCGTTCGGGGGCGGGATTTCCTGGGAGGGCTGTGGTAACTTGTCGGAACTCTGCCCACAAGTCGGGTTCATACTCTTCTTGTACCATGACCACATTTTTTGGAGGCACCCCAAAGAACCGCGCTGCAAAATCTGACCCAGCATCTGCACCGCTTTCTGCGTCTACAATCGTGGCAGATGTGGCAATACAGGTGGTATCTGTAGTTCCTTTACCGCAAAATGCCCGTAAGCGGCGAATCAAACAAGCGGTTTCCGCCCCCATAGCACCTGTAAAAGTGTGGGCTTCATCAAAGACGAGAAATTCCAGCTTTGCGCCATTAAATAATTCCACATCTCGCTGTCTGGTGAGCAGCAATTCTAATTGATTGACGTTGGTAAGCAGGATACGGGGTTGCTTCCCCTTTGTTCGCATTTCTTCCCGTGATACTCGTTCTTCGGCGGGGTAAACGGCGTAGGTTTGTTTTTCGCGTTTGGCTTTTTCGAGTTCTTCTTGGTAATCGAGTTTAGAAGCACCGTCTCGAAGTTTCTTTCCTGGTGCGTCGGAGGTGTTTTCGGGAGTTTTGCCCACGTACATCCCGAAACTCACACCGCTACCTGCGAGTAATTCCCGCAAACGTCCCAGTTGGTCTTCGGCGAGGGCATTCATGGGGTAAACTATTACGGCAACTATGCCTGCGGCTGCGCCCTCATCTCGTAGTTGCAGGCAACGGCTAATAATAGGATAAAGGAAAATTTCGGTTTTACCGGAACCTGTGCCAGTGGAAACTAGGGTTGTCTTTTTGACTGTGATGGCGCGAATTGCTGACTCTTGATGACCGTAAACGTTGGGATAGGGGGCAATTTGGGTGAGATGGGGATGTAAAATGCCTTCAGAAATCAGGTCAGTGATTTTCGCACCTTTGCGGAAGCTGCGGCTAAGGCTGATGTAGGGGCCTTTAAATAAAGGTGTGGCGCGTGTTTCCTCTAGGTTAAGGAGGATACGCATTTGTTGGTAAAGATTCTCGTCGGCGAAGGGATAGGCGGTGATTTGATAGCGCAGGAAGTCGCTGACTACTTTTTCTGTGTAGACGATGGGGTTGAGCATGGGGTTGTGTCTATCTTTTGCCGACTGTGTTTAGTATGTCACATTTATTACTAAGTCACCAAAGGCACTATTGTGGTAAACCGAGCTAATTTCATCATAAAAATATAATCAATATTTGACGATTATTAAATATTAATTCTTGTTCTAATTTATCAATTAGATTGGATAATGCTTGATTCGCATTATATTTTGCAAAAATACAGATTAGAGTATCTCGTTGTCTTGCTTAAGAAGTATTATAAACTTAGCCAAAATCCATTTTTTAATATCAGATAATTGAAAAAATATTTCTGTTAAAAGATGCAGGTCTTCATATTAAAAAGTGTATTAAATGAGCTAAAATATTATTACTTTAATTTACCACATTTAGCAAACAATAAAATCGAATGACTCGATTTGTACATGACCAATTTGCCAAGGATTATCTGGAAGAACTGTTAAAACCTTATGGAGACGTAAAATCGTCAGAAAAAGTATCGGGAGAAATAAAAGAAATCGATGTGTTGTTTACTCCTTCAGTGCAGCAAACCTCTAATTTACAATTGCTAGGGCTACTTGGGAGATTTGCGGAATTTCCGGCAATATTAGAACCCTTACGGGTTCGCCAGTCGCTCATGGGGGAAACCCCCAAGACCGCGCTGGCTCACCATTTCGCAATGCAGCTTCTGGTGATGAAATTTGTGATTGTATTCAAAAATTATTAGAAGTAAAAGCTGGATTGCGACGAGATGCTAAAGCGAATAAAACCAGACTCCAAGAGTCAGATATTCCTAAACTATGGGTTCTTAGTCCAACCGCATCCCCAACATTACTATCTAGTTTTAATGTTAACCAGAAAGAGGGGTGGTTGCCAGGAGTATACTTTTTAGGTGATGCTCTACGGACTGCAATTGTCGCTATTCATCAACTACCGCAAACACCGGAGACCTTGTGGTTGAGAATACTGGGTAGAGGAAGCACACAGTCACAAGCAATTATTGAGTTGCAAGCTTTACCATCAAATCATCCATTTCAAAAAGCAACGCTAGAATTAGTTTACAATCTGCGCCAGAATTTGAGAGTCAATCAAAATTTAGAAGAAGATGATAGGGAGTTAATTATGCGGCTAGAACCACTTTATCAGCAAGACCGGGAACAAGCCAAACAAGAAGGGATTCAACAAGGTGAACGTCTTGTAGTGGAAAACTTACTACAAGTTCGTTTTGGTTCATTGGATATAGAACTTCAAGCAATTATTGAACCAGTATTAGCATTACCACCTGAAGAATTTACCCCATTACTCATGCAATTGTCACGGGAGGAATTGATTGCTAGATTTGGTGGACAATCGTGATATTTTATTTGAATGATTTAGGAGTGCCATATTATATCTCTTCTGTTGGTTGGTCAAATATGCTAAGTTGCACCGAGTCGGGGGACGAATTTTTGGTGCTATCAGGATTATTTTCTGTCTTCAGTTGGTCATTGTTAACAAGCGATTTCTCTCCCAAGAGTAGTCTTAAATTCTCTGCGTGACGTTCGCACTCTTCCCAAGACTCCTCTGCTGTACCTTCTAATTGCCAAGGAAGAAATCTTTCGCCTAATCTTGATGCTACGGGTTGCGGTTGCATTGCGCGGTCATCATGACCTAAGCGATAATCTGCTAGTCTCAATGTTTCTGGTAGCATCCACCCTTCACCATCGTTAAGGTTGAGGAATGCTTCTAGTCCGATTTTTTTCAATTCGTGAAAGGCGACGAGGGATAAAACGGTGTGGCGAAGTTCCGGGTCTTTTTCTTTATCTACACGCCAGAATCCTTTAGGCTCTAGAGTGCGAGAAAATGTTTTATTGCACACTTGATTTTCTGGGTAATCGCAGTCACGAAGAATCCATTTAAAATCTTCTATTCGTAAACCGTAAAGTTCGGCAATTACAGCATCAATTATGCACCTTAAGCGTAGGCGTTCATAATAAGTATTTGCCCAAAGAGATTTCCAAATCTTTTTTTCTTTCAAATCATAATTTTTACATAAACTTAACCACACCTGAGAGAAACTAAAGTGTGCCAAACTAAGTCTGGCAGCTAATAATGATATTTCCTGTGTAACTTGGAATTTATTTGCTGGGATAACAGCAATCTCATTTAACATTGATAAAACTATAGAACTTCCACCTAGTCGTAATCTAATTAAATAATCAAATGTTAATGAACAAACAATACTTTCCAAAATAATTTGCGTAAATTTTCTCTAAAATTTCTAAGTCTCTCTTATTTCTGATTTCTAATAATGCTTTTGTATTAGGGCTAAATTTAGTTAGCTCTGTTGCTGATACAGGCAGATAATATTCAGTATTGAGAATATTACTTTCTAACTCATACGCTTCCGGTGAATCTCCAGGGCCTAAACGGAAACGAGTTAAAATATTAGTTGTATGCCCACCTTTAGTAACAGTGAAAACAACCATCTTATTTCGATGATCGATATTAGTAAACACAAAACGCTCATTTTGAAAAGCGTAAAGATGCGTCCACTGACATTTATTTAAAAATAAGTCGCGTAAATTCCCGGTACCTTTATCACTGTAAATACCAGAAGGAGTAATAAAGCTAAAATTTCCGCCATCCCGTAGTAAAGCATAGCCTAACTCAGTAAACATTTTATAAGTATTAATATCTGCTGAACCTTGATATTGAAAGGGATGACCTGGTTCAGCATAACCTTGACGCTTTGCGCGTTGCTTGCGCCATACATCATGCAAATCCTCATTTTCTTTTTTTGATTTCGATAAACTAAACTTCTCGCCCCCATCTTCTTCATCCCCAAAAGGAAAAGCTACTTGTTTATTCCAGTTAGATAAAGCCTTGAGTCGGTCACAATAAGCTAACCAATTTTTTTCTATTGCTGGGTTATTTTTAAAATATTCCTGTTGCTTGTTTAAAGCTTCCTGCTTCCCATAAGTCCTGTAAAGTGGATCAATATTAGAGAAAAATTCTTTAGAATTAGGCTTTTGAATTTCCCAAGGAGGGTTTCCAATTATCGCATCAAAACCAGCATTGACACTTGCAAATACATCAGGAAATTCTAATTCCCAATGGAAAAACTGATATTGTGCTGATAACCTTTCAATGATTGCTTTAGTCTCTGCTGGTGGATTAAAAAATTTTCCAGGAGTGGGTGCAATATCCATCTCTTCCCCAGACCAAAACCACACCGCACACCAAGTATCAAAAGCAAATTTTAAACGGTGTATTGTCTCACTTCCTTGAATACGTTCTCGATATCTTCGTTCACGTTCCTCAGTATCATCAACTCGTAAACTATGCAATTCTTCAAAAATCGCCAGTGCCTCATCATGTATTTCTTCTGGAGTTTGAGGTAAATCAAATTGAGGTATATCTAAACGCAACTGTTGCCTACGTTCTGGGTCTAAAGCTGCAATTAACCGTTTTAATTCTGGTTTAACAATATCATTTTTAGTATCTTTAATTGCCTGTGTCCACTTATCACCCGATATTTGTTGCTGACCTTTTTTCTTACCCGTTTTTGCAACATATTCTCGGAAATGGTGAACAAACTTGTCATGATTCTTATCACCTCCTTCCCGTTCCCAAGCCATAGCCGGATAATCTTGAAAACGGTCAAACCAGCAACCCACCAAAGAGTTACCACACTTCAATTTATGGTCAACAAAGCTAAAGGGTAGCCTTCCGTCCATCGTCTCTACCCACAGCGATAAACGTCCCAGTTCCACCGCCAAAGGGTCAATATCTACACCGTAAATACATCGTTCCACAATGTAGCGTTTCAGTAACGCTTTTAGCCTACCTTCAAAGTCTGGGTGGTCTGGCAAAACTGGCAGTGTCTCTTCCATTAGGGAATTTGTGCCTGTACCATCGGCAAGACGGCATAAGCTGTCATTTCCATGAGCCTCAATGCGGTTATGGTAATGTAAGCTTTCGTACAAAGTTTCTGTCAAAAACCGCAATGCTGCTACCAAAAATGAACCAGAACCCATAGCAGGATCACAAACTTTGAGAGCAAGAATTTCCTCTGGTTTCTTAGGTATTGAGGATTCTTTTTCATACACCAAAGCTTGTAAAGTGCGGCGAGTGGTGGGAATCGCTAGTTGGGGACGAGTGTAAAATGTTCCAGAACCCTTGCGTGTTCCTCCCCAACGTACTAAAAACCATTCCCCTGGTAAAACAATCCTGATAATCAGGTTGTTTGCTACCTTACTAACTGCCTGTTCATACTCCGCCAAAGCTGCTGCTTTCTTACTTCGAGGCTTGGCGACCAGTTTACCAGCTTTCACCGCACGGACTGCCCATTGGTAGGCACGTTCCCGTAACTCCTGTACCAAGTCCCCATCTGCTTCTAACTCCTCTAACTCAGTCTCAGCCGGAGTTTCTGCTTCAATTTCCTCAGTTTCTTCAGCTTCGCCCTCAATTTCGGCAACTTCTTCTTCCTCAGCCTCTTCCTCTTCCTCACTCGTCGCCACTTTTGACTTCTGCTTGAGCTTCTCCACCAGTGCAGCTAAAACCGCATCATCCATCCCTTCTAAACGTGATAGAGGTAAAGCTGGTTGATCGCCCAAATTGAGGAATAATATTGGTTCCTGTTCTCCAGCGCGGCGTAACTCAAAGTCTAATAAACCTTCATAGAGTATACCTATATACTCAGATGACAGGTCAGAAAAATCAACTGGAGCTTCTACCCAAGTGCTGCTGCGCCCTTGACGGACTTTTACCTTGCTGCGAGACAGTAACTCAAGTATGCGATATACCACCGCATCTGAAGGTGTATGGTCGGGATTTTCAAATGCAGCCAAAGCGCGTAATATTGGGTCTTTAGCTTCAGTATCACCAGGAGTGAACAACCCGCCACCGTAGCGGGGGATGGGCATTTTTTCGTGGCTGCACCCAAAATATACTAAGCGAAACAGCGCCAGCAACCGCGACCATGCACTGTAAGCATTTCGCAAGCGATCGCCTGCACGTCCCCCAGAAATACGTTCTAGTTGTTCTCGTAACCCACTAATACTGTAAGAATCGTAATAAATTTGGTTAGTCCGGTCTAATAAATCACGCGCCTCGGCAAACAAAATCACCACACAGCGCATGTAACCGGAAATACCTGACTGGAGTTTAGACTAAAGGCGAGCGATCGTTAAAAAGGCTTACTCGTTGAAA
>CAZZZY010000346.1:0-6625 GCA_964658545.1 uncultured Acetobacteraceae bacterium
TGGGCGTTTGAGTTTAGGTGGATATTTGCCATTCTTATCTTGATAAATTATTGCCAATAATCCTAAAAGCTGTTGACTATATTGTTGAATATTTTTACGCCATCCTTCAAAACTAAATTTTTCCTCTGTATGGCGGTTAGACCAGTCTTCTATCCAGAAAGGCCCAAGACAAGTTAAAGAATCAGGAATTACTAAATTTACATTTTCTAGAGATGGTAGAAGACGGCTTGAACTTCTAGACACCGCTTTGACAAAAGCCTCTAAAGTAGAATAATCTACAAAAGATTTAGCTTGTCTATCAACTGTATTACCCTTTAAGGTTAATTGAGCAAATATTTTCTGTGTTAACTGCTCTGCTTTTTTTACAATTCTCTTTTCTTCTTCCGATTGATTATCATAGACAAAAACCCGCGCTTCTTGCAAAAAAATCCACACGTCATCAGACATTAGGTTTAATAATTCTTCATCCCCAATTGAACCCACTGGTACAAAAGCAAGACGTTGGTTCTTAAGTCCTGCATCACCTTTTATCCGAGTGTGAATTGTAGAACGTAACATCATTAATAAAGTTAATATATCGCTAGACTGGCGTAACCATAGTCTTGATCTATCAGTGTCTTCAGCTACAATAAAGCCATCATTAATAAGCATTACCAATTGTCTAGCTTTATCATCTCCTGAAACTAGCATTTTTGTTTCTGGATCTGTGTACATTCCTCGCCCACGATAAATGAGTTGAGCAACTTCCATTAAAGCAGCTTCTATATTAAATCTAGGAATTGCTGCAATAATCCAATCAGTTTTTGGAAAAGATATACCTCTTGCTCCGGAAGAAGTCATTAAAAAAACTCGTATTTTATCTCTTTTTTCTTCTTGGATTAATTCTAACCGTTTATTAGGAGGTACACTTTGATCTAAAATTTCTACTTCATGATTTTTATAAAGAGCATCTTTACCCTCTATCAACTTATGCTTTAATTGACGCAAGAATGCTTTGTCCTGGGCAAAAAATATTAATTGTTCTGCGCCTTCTTTTATCCCTCTTTTAATTTCTTTATAGGCATTATTTAATAATTTATCTTCTAATTGTTCTCGTATTGCTTGACGAATTTCTTGTTGGAAGTCAACTTTTATCTGTTTAGGTGCTATGGGTGCAAGGTGAATACTGTATTCAATATTAAGTTGAGAAGCTGGATAGCTATTAGTCATAATATGTAATACTGGGTGTTTTTTAAGCCCTATTTTGATATCAGTACCAGTAACGCGAAACGCTGCTTCCCCTTGAGTTGGACTAATTAATACTTTATCAGGAGCAGAATTTCCAGAGTTGAGATAACTATTAAGGACTATTTCATTACTTAAAGAGGCATCAGCAATAATCAGAATTACTTTAAATGGTGATTTAGTACCTTCAAAAGGTTCGATGAACTGTTGTTGTAACCATTTTGCTAGTTCATTAACAAATATCGCTCCTGTACCATCACCAGCCAACTCATCAACCATTGCAATGATAGTAGGAATTTTTGTGCCAAAGTTACGGCGTTCTTGTTGTCCTGGTTTGGTATTAGCTTTTTTAGCAAATAAATTTCCTAAAGCATCAATTGTAGTTGTTTGGTTGAGGTGGCGATAACCTTGAATAGCCGCAGTCATTACTAACCGATTTACTTGAGGGTTTTCTTCTAGTAATTTACGGGCTGCACCAGTTAAAGTACGTAATACACCAGGGCGATGTATGGATTGTACGCTGTCTTCTCTTTCATTGCGAGAACGTTTAAAACGGTTAGTAGTAACTATATTGCAATCAATTTCGTGTTCCTGTTCAGGTGTGAGGAAGATGGTACTACCATCAGGGTGCTTCAATTCAGTAATACCATCTACAACTACTGCGCTATCTACACATCGCTGTGTTTCACCTTTTTCCAATACTTGTTTTTCATACCACTTAGATACTGAACTAATTAAATTAGCATTAGTAGTAATGGTTAAAATACCACTTGGATTTCCGTCTTTTTTAGCAAATTTGGCAGTAACGTCCCGATTAATTACCACTCGTGGACTGAGATATAAAAACGCGAAACCTTCTGATTCAGCTTTCAGAAACTTAATTACAGCAGTAGTTTTACCAATTCCAGGATTTCCTTCTAAAGCAATAATATTCAACCTTCCAGTCTGGGCAGATTTTAATCCAGTAATAACTGCGTATTGGTGGATTGTTCGCAGGGGAAGTTGTTCTGCTAGGTGCTGGAAGACTGACTGAAAATGAACTTGAGGATTATCACCAAAAAATTTGTACAGTGATTCTGTCATTTCAATGTTAGCGAGTGCTTCCTGTTGGGAAAATTCCTGCATAGGATTGTAAAATTCTGTTATCTGTTCTGTAAATTTGTAGTGCAATGACGTTTCTAAATCAGGTTCGTGTTTGAGTTGCTTGACCTGCCGCTCAAAATCTGGGGGAAGGGATCGTACCAACTTATTAAAAGCTACACGAATTTCTGTTAAGAGTGCATCGGGTTGGTTATCTAATTTGCGTGTGTTACGATATGCCTCACCCAAAGATGCCATCAACTTTGCTCTAGGATTTTGTTCTGATTCGTCTAAAAAATGGGCGGCAATACTTTCACATCCATTTGAGGTAATTGCGATCGCTCTAGCACTACAACCACCATTTAATTGTCCCTGCTTTTTTAACAAATGGATCAGACGCTCAGTATAAGACGAGGCTTGACATAACTTAAACAAAGGTTTGTCTGAACCACTAAAAGCAGATAAATGATTTTTTAAATTTGACGAAAATAAAAATTCTCCACCTTCCACCTCAGCGCAAACTCTAGAGAATACACCCCGTGAATCAATATAACGAGCATAACGACTCATTTCCTCTAGATGAGCAGTTTCTGTACTAAAGTCTGCTAATTTTATAGGTGCATTATAGGAAAATTCCAAGCATAATAGGAAATGCTGGATTTTTTGCGGGGTATTCTTTCCACTGGATAACCAAAGTAAAAAATCTGCCCTTGCTGGTTGTCCTGTGTTGACTAATCCTAAATCTGTCCGTCCTGAAAGATGGAAAGCTTCGTGAAATTCTTGTGCTGTTTTTTCTCGTTCAGTCTCACGTTGTATCTGCTGTCCCGGAAGCACCAACGGACACCAAATCGCTGTCAGAGTTGGCTGTCTCACTGGTATATTTTTTAAGCATTCTCGCACTGCTGTCCAGCCTAATCCATAGCCCAATACCAGTAAATGACGTACCATTGTGCTAACCCATTCTTTAGCATTTGGATCTGTCAATTTCAAAGATTTTACCAATTGACTATAGATATCTGCGTTTTTTACCTCTTGCCAAGGCTTCAAACCCTGATCTTGGTCACTACTGAGTAACCTTTGATAAATCAAATTTTGTAAAACTCCACGTTTGACAGCAAGCTCAAACACCTGACCCCATACAGATGCCTGTTCTAAAATTGATAGTTGCATTAGTTTTTATTCCCTCAAATATTTGTTTACTTCCTGCGGTGTAAAACTTGAGAAATATGAGTCAGTAAAGCTGGATAGCTGAGATACACTTTCCCTTTGCGTCGAGAATGCAATACTTCCACTTCTCCCGCAGCCTCAACAGTACTGGGCGATATCCAACGAAAGGGATCTAAAACTGGAATGAGTTGTCCTTGTTTTACACCTCGCTCTGCTTCAATAAAATGTAACCCTCGCAACATAGAAATTAAGCAAGGATTAACATGAGAGTTTTGTTCGGCATCGATAAGATGTTGCCTTGCACGTTCTGTCCAAGTAATATCATTTACTCGTTGGTCAGACACTAAGAAATAAACGCAAAAACCAGACTGTGGTCGTTGCTGTTCTTGCACTGCAAACAGGGTGGCGAAAGTATATACAGGAATGACATCTCGTACCCGAACAGTTTCTACAGAGTGCAAAAAATTAGTATGATCTGCTGCGTGTAAAATTTCAAATGCAGCTTCACCTTTGCCACGCTTTTGTAATCTTGTTGCTGGAAATACGTCGCGCAGCATAGTATAAATATTTAAATCAGGAAAAGTTTGAAAAACATCTTCCAAAAATTCTTTTGGTATTAAACCAGAATTATAATCTGCTGTGCGGTTAAACCTGCGACTACGATAAGCATGAGAAAGTAAAATAATATGTTGACAGCCTTGATTTTTGAGATAACGAATTTCTTCTTGTACTAAGCGTTGTTTTCTCAATTGTTCAGGAGAATCAACTATATCAGACTGTATTCTTTCTGCCTTGATTTCATAACCAGAAAAAGGATTAACTGTAGCAGTAGCAGTATAACTTTGAGTTAAAAATAGATAACCTTTTTCTTGTTCATTTAATGAAACAGTATCATTGCAAGGACGAGTTGCATAAGAGATTAACCCAATCTTTGGTACTTCTGGCGTTACTGGTGTACTAATATACAAAGGAAAAGCACTCAATAAAGCATCAAAAATACTTTGTTTTATCCATTTGGTGTTTGCAGTTTGTTTAACCAAATTTTCGAGAATAACTCCTTGCATCCTAATATTAGTATCTTCAGCTAATATTGCTTCTAAAGTTTGGGCTGCTGCATAAACGTAATTATCACCACTGGTTTCATCAAGGTCTTTGCCTTGCTCTTGGAGTCGTAACATTAAGGTAGTAAAGTCGTTATTAGACCCTTGTTTTAACTTATCAATAATCCGCCATAAACAGCAGTACACCAATACCGTGAAACCAGCGATAGCTGCTGCATGATACTGTTTATTTTTTTCACCATCTTTTTGTTTAGAGCGACGAGTTAAAAGTTGAATGTCATAATCAATTATGACTGCTGCTGGTAGAATCCATCCTTTAGCATGACCAGCATTGGGAGATAATTCATACTTCCATTCTTGTCCTTGTTTATTAAAAGACCGAGGAACCCAAATAACTTGTAACAGTTGTTTTGTTAATGACCTTTGTGCTTGAATTTGATAAATATCACCTTTGGTGATTAAATTGTGTTCGGAGATATCTGTATTTACTTGTACAGAGAATAACAGTCCAGGTGTTTCTGGAGTATTACAAATTTCAATGTGTTTAAACCATTCCACATTCTCACGACTAGTTTGAGGAGAACTTTTGAGTAAATCCCTTACTCCCGCTTCTGCTCCTTCTAAACGTGACCATTCTATGATGCTACGTTTTACACAAATAAATTGTTGGGAAGATTGCTTTTGAACTTGTCCAATAATCTTTTGGCTCTTAGTTTGGAGTACTTCAATCAAATCTGCGGCAATTGTTTTCATTGAAGAATCACGTTCTCTTAATTGCTCTATTACCTGTTTAATAGCTGTTTTACCACCTGTTTTTAGGTGTGTGAGAATTTCCTGCACAAAATTAGGTAAAGACTCTGCACTTAGTTTTTCCTCATTTTCATGAGGAATAATAATTCTTAAAAAAATGAGTTCGGCTAATCGACGACATACTGTCCAAGGTCGTTGGGGTAGTGTTTCATCATCTGAAATCAGTTCTGATTCAATTTGCTCAAGTCTTGCTAAGAAAGAGGATTTATTCTTTTCAGGATTATTACCATTAATACGAAAGCGGTAACTTACTTCCCGAACCACTCCGTAATTAGTAGCTTGCTGATTTCTAGTTTTTTCCTCAAAAATTTGAGTTTCCCATTCTGGCCACACTGGGAGACAGTAATAGAAAGTTGCTTTATTAAAATACTCTGATAGCTCAAATTCAGCAGCAACACCAAAATTAGCAGTGAAGTCAGCACTATAACCAATTTCTGTTGCAGATGCTAATAAATTCGTAATACGATTGACATATTCTACTAAAAGTTGGTGTTTGGGCTGATTATTGGTAACACTATATTGAGCAATAGCTTGCATAATCCGTAAGGTAATTGTTTGCCTTACCCGTGCTAATGCTTCATTATCTAAGAAGTTGAGGAATCGAGTTAACTGGCTATCTGCTCTATCTCGTTCTGCACGTAAACTATCAATTGCTGCTTCAATATCATCTTCATTCCAGTCTAGCTGATCTTGCACATACTCTTTAACTGCACTACACATACGTTCAAAGTAATCTTCTGCATCAATTTGTTCACGAGCAGAAATTACTTTGGCTACAGGTTTATTTGAAATATTAATATTAGCCTCAGCATCAGGAAATGCAATTGGTACAAGGTTAGCTGTCTGGGGCTGATTTTGAAAATTAGTACCTGTTTTTTTTGCTAATTGCTGAAGGTTTTGTAACGGTTGATCTAACAACAGAGTGGACAATGAACTTCCTTCAGGTAATGCGGCATCAATTTCTTTGTCAATGGCTGCAATTAATTTATCTACAGCAGCAGATAGCCTCACTATACTTCCTTCTTTTAGATTTCCACCAACGAGAGACTTAGTTCCAAATCCTGATAATTCCAACTCTTGAATAAATCCGCCCCCTTCATCAGGGTTAAAGGCTTCTTTGAAATCTCGTAGTCCAAATAATCTACGTAATATTCCTGAACTACAAAGCCGCAATCGTTGGTTTTGAGTATCTAAATCAAACGCTTGTTTGTAGTCAGGATGCAGATCAGTTATATTTGTTCTATTCTCTTATTTATATTAAATTCGTTTGAAGTTTGTTGTTA
>CAZZZY010000347.1:0-5600 GCA_964658545.1 uncultured Acetobacteraceae bacterium
CAAGGCGCAGAGGACGCAGAGACAAGAAAGAGATGCTTAACCCAAGCGTATTGATTTATATTCTTCTTCTCTAACTGGAAATTTATCGCATGAAGCCTACTGCTTCAGGGCAAGTCCTACAATAAATCTCAAATATGAAATTGAGATCCATCCATGAGCTAGAATAAACCACTTACAGAATTCAGTATTGTAGAATTGGTATCTTAAAATCAGGAAAAACGCCCGTGGTTCCCATTAGAGATAATAATCCCACAAAAATAACGCCTTATGTAACTTATGGGTTGATTGCTGCCAACGTCCTCGCTTTTCTTTATGAAGCAAGTCTTCCCCCACAAGCATTAAATGGATTTTTGCACCTTGCGGCTGTAGTTCCACGAGAACTCACCTTAAGCTTTGCTGGTATCTCTCTACATCAACCAGTACCAGAATGGGCAACTTTGATTACCTCGCAATTTTTGCATGGTGGTTTCTTGCACTTAGCAGGCAATATGCTGTTTCTCTGGATTTTTGGTAACAACGTTGAAGATAAGTTAGGTCATGCCAAATATTTGCTGTTTTATTTATCTTGTGGTGTTTTGGCATCCTTAACACAGTGGTTCTTCGCTCAAGATTCTAGCATTCCTTCTTTGGGTGCAAGTGGTGCGATCGCAGGCATTCTCGGTGCATATATTCTCCGCTTTCCCAACGCTGAAGTTCTCGGCATAGTACCTTTAGGATTTTTCTTCCCAACTTTCCGCGTCCCCGCATATTTCTTTTTGGGATTCTGGTTTCTTGAACAAGCTTTCTACGGGCTTGCTAGTCTCGAAACACCTACCAACATCGGCATGGAAAGCGGTGGTATTGCCTACTGGGCCCATGCCGGCGGATTTATCTTTGGGGCAATTCTCGGCCCACTATTGGGTTTATTTAACGATAAATCCCAGGAAGAATCTTGGTACAAATAATTCCTCAAAGTATCGTTGTTACCCTCAATTATACTGATTGGTTTAATAATTGAAATTGCCTAAACTTCGCAACTGCCAGCCTTACAAGCTATATTGCAGTTAGCCAATAATTTAGGAAAAACACCTGTGTTTCCCCTCTACGACGAAAATTCGACGCGAATCACCCCGTATTTCACCTACGGGTTGATTGGCATGAATATTTTAGTTTTTATTCACGAGGTGAGCCTGTCAAATGCACAATTGAGTCAGTTTTTAAATCAGTATGCGGTAGTGCCTCAACACTTAACCACCAATTTTAATGGAGAGTGGATAACATTATTTACGTCGCAATTCTTACACGGTGGTTGGTGGCACTTAATCTCGAATATGTTGTTTCTCTGGGTTTTTGGCAACAATGTTGAAGACCGTTTAGGACATTTCAAATATTTAATTTTTTATTTGGCGTGCGGTGCTTTAGCTGCCTTGTGCCAATGGTTTATTGGCATGAATTCTCATATTCCTTCCTTGGGGGCAAGTGGTGCTATTTCTGGAGTTTTGGGTGCGTACATTATCCGCTTTCCCCATGCTAAAATCATGACTTTAGTATTTTTGGGGATTTTCATCACCACAATCAGAATTCCAGCACTAGTAATCATTGGACTTTTCTTTGTGCAGAATGTCATCTCTGGTCTTGCTACCCTACAAACAGCCGCTCACATGACTGTGCAAACAGGTGGAGTTGCCTATTGGGCCCACATTGGTGGTTTTGTTTTTGGGGTAATTCTCGCTCCCCTATTTGGGTTGTTTAGACGTGACTAATGAGCGTTGGCAATTAAATCTCTTTCCTATTCCCTATTTTCCATGCTTTTATGTTTTACTGGCACCTGCTGACACTTCTTCTGATTCTTCAACAGTTTTCGGTTTTACCTCAGATGTAAATCCTGGTGATTCTACGACTTCTTGCGGTAGAGAAACAATAATATCAGCCCCATTGATAATAGCTCCTAACAACCCTAGTTCCGATTCAACCAATTGATCAATTGCTTCACCCAGCATATTCTCTTGTGTATAGTGTGGTCGTGCTACTAGTACTATGCCATCGCTGTAGGGTTGAATTAACAGCGGGTCATTGGATATACTAAGAGGACTTGTATCTAAAATAACCAAATCAAAACGTTCGCGCACATCCTCCATCAGCCGCCGCATTTCGCTAGATTCAAGAATAGCAGCAGATTGCCGCACAGGGCCAGGGCTGGGAAGAATGTATAAATTTCCTACATCAGGGACTAAACGAATACATTCACTTAAGTCAGCGTAATAACGCAGGGGTTCAATAGTAGCGTCGGGGTCAGGAATTACTTTCAAGGATGTACAACGGGAAGGCGATCGCAAATCTGTTTCGATAATCAAGGTTCTTTTACCAGCACGGGCAGAAGCTATACCCAAGTTATAAGCACTTGCGGTCTTCCCCTCTAGGCTGCTGGTGCTAGTAATCAACACCACTTTTAAGTTTTTACCACCAATCCGGCGCAGATTACTGCGGAATTTTTCATAAAATTCTAAATAAGGAGAATCCGCAGAAATTATCACCGGCACTGCTTCTTTATCCAAATCATCAACTGGCATTAAAGGCAATTCTCCCAACAATGCCACTTCCCGTTGCTTGAGGCTTTCGCGGATATCCTCCCTGGTTTTGAAAGTCCCTTCCAGCGATCCCAACAAAAATATTACCCCGCCACCAATCAACACACCTAAGAAACCGCCCACAGCAAGAGTAATAGGTACACTTTTAGGGGGTTTGATGTCAGCAGCAACTGTGGGATGTCTGGCAATGCTAAGGCTACTGGTAGTTTCTGCCTCTGCGGTTTTAGCATCGGTTAGCTTCACTTGCATCTGGTCAAAGATGGCTTTTTTGAGTCCAACCTCTTGTTCTAAACGCGATCGCTCTAATTGCTTATTGGGTATCAGAGAATACTCTCGCCGTAGTAGCGCTTCTTGTTGGATCTCTTGAGCTAGTTGTTGTTGCAGCGTGTCCCGTTGGGTTTGCAAAGACACCATTTGGTTTGCCAACTGCTGACGGGCTGGGTCTAAGCTACTTTGGGTGCGAATACCTGCAATGTTACTTTGAAACGGAGCCGCCGTACCATCACCACCTAATACTTCAGCAGCACGTTGTTGCAGCAATTCCTCAGCAGCTTGTTTCTGACGCTGCAACTGAATCATCGTTGGATGTTCCGGTCGCAAATCTTTTCTGAGTAAGGCAATTTGCGACTCACTTTGATAAATTTGCGCTCGCAAGTTAGCAATAATGGGATCAGCACTCAAAGCAGAAGAAACATAAGCCTGTCCGACTGTTAAGCCTAACTTACTTTGTAAACTGCGAACTTGACCATCAACCCCAGAAATAGTCAATTGCATTTGCCGTTGTAGATTTTGGCTAGCAGTAATGGCATTTAGCAAACTGCCATTCTCCGCTGCTAATATTGCCGTTCGTTCAATGCGATCGTACTGTTCTAACTTTTTTTCGGCAACTTGTAATTCTCGTTTAGCCTGTGGTAAGCGATCGTTAATCTTTTGAATAATTGCTTGTAATCGCCCAGTATTAACATCACTGCTCAACTTAATCATGGCTTGCATCAATTCCGCCAAGACCTGTATCGCTCGTTTGGCATCAGTATCTACATATTTCAATTCCAAGATACTAGATTCCAAGTCTCCAGTTCTGGGATTTTTTTTAGGTATAGAAATAACGATACTAGCAGCGAGTTTTGCCGGTTTGACATCGACTTTCTCTGCCACTGATGCAATTATCTGGCTTGATAATAAAACGTCTTGAGTCAGATCCTTTCCTTGCTGTTGGATTTGAGTACCAGTTGTAGAGAAAGAAACTGGTGGACTACTATAGGTAAGTGCGGCAGATGCTATATAGCTAGGAGGTGGCTCTGGTTGCATAGCCACCACAGTTGACCCTGCTACAACTAGAGCAAAACTTGCTAGTCCAATCCACTTGTACTTATCAAAAGCAATAATATAGCGTTTAACAATTGGTGGGGTCATGGTCGCTTCGCTCCAATTAAAAATTAAAAATTAGGAAGCACCAAACTAAAGATAGTGGCTTTGATACAAAAAAGCTATCAATTTCCTACCGGATATCTCAGTTGATATCTTTAAGATTTTTTTATTAATGAATTCAAAGATAAGTTGCAGATGTGGCTTCCTGCACTTCAAACTATGTCCAGCTTGGATCTTTACTTTTATAGTCACTAATTTTATCAATTGCTGCCACCGAAGTTTTTAAAGAATTGGAGGAATGACTGGACATTGAAGAATGGTTGGGTAATGGTAGTCAATATATTAGTAATTTGACCGATGAGGTTCCGACCAACAACAATAACATCATTATCTTGAAGCGCCACATTTTGAGATGCATCGCCTCCTAGAGCTTTTTTCGCATCAAGTTTCTGGGTAACAGCTCTACCTCGTTCCGGATCAAAGCGAACCAGAGCGATATCCCGAAGATTAGCAGTATCCAGATTTACTCCTCCCAAAGCATCGACAAATGTACTACCGTTAGGTAATGCTTGAACAGAAATACCTCCTGCTGCGTAGTTTAAAACCCGGACTCTAATCTGTGATACTGCTAAGGATGAACGTGCTACTAAATTGCGGTCATAACCGTCATCATTACCAACTTCCCGACGGGGGATGAGTATCGCATCTCCATCTTGTAAGCGGAAATTAGGGATTGAACCGCCATTTTGCAATGCTGCATATAAGTCAATAGTTTGTGAAATCACAGAACCATCGATTAACTTGCGGCGTACTTGTATTTGTCGCAGATCTGCATTCAATGTTGAACCACCAGATATTAGCAACGCATCTGTAACACGGGGTGTTGGTGAATTAATTGGATAAATTCCTGGCCGAAATATTTCCCCGCTAATGGTAACTTGAACTGGTCGCGCCACTGCCAAGGATACTATTACGATTGGATCTGGTAAAATGCGACTTAAACCCAAGCGAATTTTTTCTTGAGCTTCTTCCAAAGTTAAACCTTGTAAAAAAACTTTTCCCACTTGCGGCACGATAATGTTGCCTTCTGGACTAATTACAGTTTGAAAACTTAAGTCTTGACGTTGCGTTGCTAATGCTAAGACTATTACTGGATCAACCACATAACGATTTAAGCCCAAACGAATTTTTTCTTGAGCTTCTTGCAAAGTTAAACCTTGTAAGGAAACTTTTCCCAGTAATGGCACTACAATGTTACCTTCTGGGTTGATTAAAGCCTGGAAACTCAAATCTGGAAAACGCTGAACCGCAACGCTAATTCCATCTCCTATTCCTAAGCGGTATGGGCCGGGAGGACGCTGAAGCACGACGCTAATTGTATCTCCTGGACCCAAGAAATAGCGCCTGAGTTGGGGCGAAATTTCCTCATTTGCACTTGGAGGTACAACCTCAGTACCCGGCACAGGCGGGGGGGGTTGTATCGGTGATTTTCTTTGAGATGGAAAAGGCTGGGCAACAACAAGTTGGATAGGTGTTGTTAAGAAAACTCCTACTTGAAGACCGACAAAACACAGGGCGCTGAATGCACGCATATTAAGAACTGGGATCTATGAACATCGGTGCAGAAAAACTGATATGGAAATTAGTCGCGCCGAGTCGTTATTT
>CAZZZY010000347.1:5610-6619 GCA_964658545.1 uncultured Acetobacteraceae bacterium
CTCTATAAATGTCCTCAATGTCTCTAGTGTCTGCAAGTATTTACCAAGAGAAAAAGAAGAATTTTGCTAAATTTAATTTCTAATTTCATATTAGTAACATCTTTTAGCTAAATAGAGATACTTTGGCATCTGTAACAGACTCTACAAAGGGCCTGCCATCAGTTCAGCCTGCACTTTTTCTCCGATAGACTGGGCTAAAGACCAAAATGTTTCTACCTGCCCCAAAGGTTCCATTGGAATCAGAATGCTCACACCCACCCAAGGAATGCGTTGCTTGCGCCACTGGGCCAATTGATCTGCCAAGAACCAGTGGAAAGGTGATGGATTTCCGCCGTCTGGCATAGCGTACCATTGCAAAATAGCAAAGGTTTGCTGTGGTGTGGAGGCGCGAAAGAACCTAGCTTCTACTTTAGTTTCGACATGAGATGCCAACTTTGCAGGTGGTTTCACAGTAAATTCAGCAGAGCGATATTGAGCTATATCCCACTTTCCCCAACGTGACCTTCCCCAGCCGTTAACGTCTGTCCACTCTACTTCTGGTTGATCCATAGGCCCATTTTGCGGCAGCAAAAGCAGGATTGCCTGAGATTGGGAACCTTCTTTTTTAAGTACCTGCAAAGACCATTTATGTTCGCCTATTTCCTGTTCTGTTTGTTCAATAGTTTGCCAACCAGGAAGGGCTAACCCACTATTGCGGATCTGTTTTAACTCGTTGAGGGTAGTAACAGGTGGTGGCTGTTTCCATTGCCAGTGTCCTGTAAGATATCCGGGAACCCCTCCCAATACCAGCAGCAGTAGTAATAACAAAAGTGCTGCTACCTGACTCAATTGGTTTTCTTTGAAAAACTTGGAGAAGGAAATCATCAGTAAAATTTGTAATACTTAGGCAAAATTTTACTTCATAAAATCACACCATGAGTTCAGTAATATTTATGAGTAGAGAAAGAGCAGGGGCAAAGGGGCGGGAGAAGAATAACAATGCCCCATGCCCCATACCCAATGCCCCAAG
>CAZZZY010000348.1:0-6610 GCA_964658545.1 uncultured Acetobacteraceae bacterium
TAGGAAAAGATATAGTAATTAATTCCACTATAATTTACAAACAATGGGACAACGAAAATTACTAACAAATTCTATCTCATTGTTGGTCAATCGGTTAGTACAAAGCATTGCAAGTTTTGTGCTAGTCGCATCTATAGCTCGGACTCTAGGAGCAGATGAATTAGGGCGATATATACTAGCATTTAGCTACTACTATATCTTTATGGCCATTAGTTCACAGGGTCTAAAAACCTTGTTTACACGAGAACTGTCTCGCAACCCACAAGAAATCCCAGTGTACCTGGTAAGTGGTACTTTCTTGCAGGCAATTTTAAGCATTATTGCTTATATAGTACAGGTTATTCTGGTGTTTTTACTACCCTATAATTTAGACACCTCAACTACTTGCTACATTATGGGATTAACGATAATTCCGGTTTCTCTTGCTAGCATCACGGAGGCAATTTTTCAGTCTCAAGAGAGAATTAATTTGATTTCCATCTGTGCGGTACCAGTCTACGTTCTACGTTTACTAGTAATGCTCTGGTTTCTGCATCTGAATTATGGAGTAAATTATTTAGCTGGAATTTTAGCGATTTCCGAAACTCTAATTTTTGTACTTGAATGGATTGTGCTTACAAGAGTGGTCAAAGTTCAGCCCAAATGGCAAATTAAGCAAGATTTTGTACTGCAATTATTCAAGGCTGCTCGAACATTTTTGCTTATTGATGCAGTAGGTGTAGTTAGTACTAGAATTGGCATTTTCATTCTCTCACTCTTAGGAAGTGAGTCGATGGTTGGCCTTTTTGGCGTGATCGGACAATTATTTCTACCCTTCACGTTGGTTTGCGATAGTATATGTCTAGCTGCTTTTCCTGTTATGACAAAGGCAGCACCTTTAGGCCGGGAAAAATTGCGTCAGATTACTGAAAACGTTATTGAAATCATCTTGTGTGTAGGATTACCGTTTGTTGTTGCAATTATTTTGATTGGGAATGAGTTAATAATATTTATTTATAAACATCCTAGCTTCAATCAGTTAAGTTTAGTTCTGAAGGTATCTTGCTTATCGCTCATTATGTACCCATTTTCCCGGACATTTGTCTATCTGCTTTTAGCTAATGGGTTTGAAAGATTTAATCTATGGGAGGCTACTGCTACTAATGTTGTAGGGGTACTATCGGGTGTAGTGTTGATTTCACAATATCAACTAATGGGTGCAGCGTTAATGCAAACAGCAATGGGTTTTACTGCTTTTAGCTTACTCGCATACGCTGTGTACAGGAACTTATTTACATTGCATTTATGGAGAATAATCCGTCGTCCTCTGCTAATTAGCCTTGGCATGGGATTAGTGTTTTTCATACTACAAAAATTGAAGTTAGACTTTATATTTGTTTTGCTTATTTCCACTTGCTTCTATTGTTTCCTTGCTGGTTCCTTGTTAATCCATAAGTTTGGAGGTGTAGGGGTTGTATGGGTAAAATTATTAAGTATGAGTTCAGAAAAGAGAAATTAAAAACTGGATTAATAAATATTGCATGAAAACTGAATTTTATGATCAAGGTTGCTTTACTACATTTGTGCTTTGAAGACTACACTATCGAACTAGCAAACAGTCTGGTTAATTATGTTGATTTAACGATAATTCATCCGGAACAAATCTCAGATGTCTGCGGCAATGTTCTTGATCCCCGTATCCGCGTTATTAGCTTTAAAAAACCACGGATTCGCGACCCGCGTAACATATTGTCCATGCACACTATGATGAATATCATCAAGGACATACAGCCAGATGTTTTACATGTGCAAGAAACTAACGATCCTTGGTACGATTGGACTTTGTTACTCAACAAGATGCCACCACTGGTGACAACTATCCACGATATATTCCGTCACCCAGGAGATAATATAGCTGTATTTGGTTCCGAGTATACCAGACGTATTGCCTTCTACCGTTCCCAACAATTGATTGTCCATGCTCATCAACTAAAAAAAATTCTAATTGAGCAATTTCGTATACCTCAACAGCGAATAAATGTTTTACCTCATGGGGAACTTGGTAGTTTGTATCAGCGTCGCAGGAGTCAAAATATTCAAGCCCGTGAACCATATACCTTGCTATTTTTTGGACGTATCCTGCCCTATAAGGGATTAAAATATTTGCTTGAGGCTATGCCCTTAATTGCTAAATGTATACCTGAAGTCAAGCTGATTATTGCTGGAAAAGGAGAAAACATAAGGCAGTATTTCCCTAATGGTTATGATGAAAAACGCTACGAGATTATCAATGAGTTTATCCCGCTTGAAGAAGTAGGTAATCTATTTCAACGCAGTACAGTAACAGTTCTGCCATATATCGAAGCATCTCAAAGTGGTGTGGCAGCTTTATCTTATGGAATGGGAACGCTGATTATAGCTTCTGAGGTAGGGGGATTGAGCGAGATAGTTCAGCATAAAAAAGATGGATTGTTAGTTCCACCCCGTGATGTTCGAGCACTAGCTGATGCCATAATTTGTTTGTTAAGCGATCGCAGTTTGCAACAAAGCATGCAAACTGCGGCAATAGCTCGTTGTCAGCAAGATTTAAATTGGTCAAATATTGCTGCTCAAACAGCCCAAATTTATCATAGAGCAATAAATATGCAAAATAAATATTAAATTAATTTATTTATGAGAAAAGTACTAATTTTTGCGGAGCAGGGATTCACCGTTGCATGCTTGTTGATGTATTCAGGAGCAATATTCACTCTTGTCTTGTCAGGAGGAGCAGGAGAGGATGATATTGTAGAATATGATAGCTCCTTGATTCGGATTATTTATTCCTTAATCTACGCAATTACCTGTTTACTACTAGTTTTGCGTTGGAAGAAAATTCTTTATTTATTTGTCCTGAGTAAAGATATTTTACTTTATTCTTTAATTATATTGGCAGCTGTTTCTATTACTTGGTCTTTTGAACCATCAACAACATTAAAAAATAGTTTCACCCTCATTAATTCCAGTTTATTTGGTCTGTATTTGGCTTCACGATATAGCTTAAAACAGCAATTACATTTAGTTGCTTGGACTTTTGGAATTATTATAGTATTGTGTTTCATTTTTGCTTTAGGCTTACCTAAATACGGCATACAGAGCGACATGGATGGCTCGAAGTGGCGTGGCGTATTCACGCACAAAAATGGTCTGGGAGCTTCGATGGTAGTTAGTAGTATACTTTTTTTAATCCTTGGTTATCAAAATCAAAGACGTAGTTGGTTTTTCCGGGGTGGGTTTGCCTTGTCACTACTACTCTTACTGCTTTCTGCCTCCACTTCATCTCTAGTTAATCTATTAATTCTTACATTGGCATTTTTTGCTTTTCAAATTTGCCGTTGGCCATATTTGATCATGGTGCCAACCCTAATAATGGTGGCAACTATCAGCCAATTTTTATATTTTTGGTTGTCTAATAACGCTAGTTTTGTGTTCGCTTCAGTTGGTAAAGATGCGACCCTGACAGGTCGAACAGACTTGTGGCCATTAGTAATAGATATGATTTGGAAACATCCTTGGATTGGTTATGGTTATGGTGGATTCTGGCAAGGATGGAATGGTGAATCTGCCTATATTTGGCTCAATTCTGGATGGATACCAAACCACCCCCACAATGGTTATTTGGCCCTTTGCCTTGATTTGGGGATTTTAGGATTAGGGTTATTCTTTTTAGGATTTTCACGCAATTATCTGCAAGCATTGGCTTGGGTACGTGCTACTAAAACAGTATTAGATGTTTGGCCACTTGTATTTATGACATATATGATCTTAGCTAACCTTACTGAAACTTCCTTGCTGGAATCTAATAGTCTTAATTGGATACTCTATATGGCAGGATCTTCATCAGTGAGAATGACACTTAACAAATAAAAATCAAATCATGAAAAAATTAAGTTACAGCATTGCCCCAGATTATTAGACATATCCACGAACTAACTCCAAAGCCTTATAAATCAAGGGTGAAAACCTAATTTTTGGATAAGTCTATTGAGCCGATACCTCTTCGACACTCCTAAGTATTGGCTCTTAAATTCCTCAAACCAAATACATACATCATTTCAGGTTTTTGGACTTAAATAGTCTATACTATATCTCATATTGTAAAATATTGTTGGTAGGTATGCCTTGTCGCTACCCTGAGTAGATCAATATTGAGTTTCTCACTTAAAACCTGTATTTTGGAAGATTTATGCCACAAAAATCTATGGAATCTAGAGAATCTATTGATTTAGACCTCAATCGCTACTTACTCATATTAAAACGGTGGTGGGTACCTGCTGTCACTATATTTGTCGCTACAGTTGTGCTGAGTGCTATATCTACACAGTTTCTAAAGCCATCCTATCAAGCAGAAGGAAAACTGTTATTCAGAACTCCCTCTTTTAAAATAGCAGGAAGTAGTCTTTCGCCTAGTTCATCTGAAGGAGCAGACTCAGGAGATTTAAAAGCCTTGGTATCAACTCAAAATCCTGTAAGCACTCAGATGGAAGTTATTACTTCCCCTACTGTATTGCAGCGGACAATAGACAAACTACAACTCAAAGACAGCAAAGGGAACCTTCTGGATGTAGAAGCGCTTAAAAAATCCCTGACCACAAAAATTATTGGTGGAACAGATGTAGTGCAAATTAGCTATAGCAACCGTGACCCTGAAGAAGCAGCCGCAGTGGTCAACACAGTTATGAGTTTTTATTTAGAAAATGATATTCTGACAAATCGCTCTGAAGCAGCAGCAGCTCGTCAATTTATGGCCAAGCAGCTTCCTACAACTCAAGCTGCTGTTGATAATGCAGAAGTAGCGCTACGTATATTTAGACAAAAACATCAGATTGCAGATTTATCAGAGGAGACAAGGTCAGCCATTGCAACTATTGGAAATCTAGACAATGAGATGAATACTGTTAGGGCTCAATTGGATGAGGTAAACGCCCAAACCAATGAAATGCGCCAGAAAGTAGAGCTAAATTCTCAGCAAGCGATCGCCGTGAGTGCCCTCAGTCAGTCCCCTGCTGTACAGGGAGTTCTTGCACAGCTTCAAGACACGGATCGACAGCTAGCGGTTGAGCATAGCCGTTTCCTAGATGATAACCCCGTAATTATTAATTTAGAAGCAAAAAAAGCTAATTTAAAATCTCTTCTGCAACAGCAAATTAGTCAGACTGTTGGCAATGAAACACAACTTCCCCAGAACCTATTGCAGATTGGAGAACTCAGACAAAGCCTGATACAAAATTTTCTGCAGTTAGAAATACAGCGCATTGGCTTAACTAAAAGACTCTCGTCTCTGTCTAATTCACGTTTTAGTTACGAACAACGCTTGAAACTCATACCTCAGTTGGAACAAAATCAGCGGGAATTAGAACGGAAACTCGAAGTTGCAGAATCGACATATCAAACTCTCTTGAAAAAGGTTCAAGAATTACAGTTAGTTGAGAATACAAATACAGCCAGTTCCCGGATTATTGCTCAGGCTTTAGTCCCCAAGAAACCAGCATTAGTCAAAAGAAATATAATTTTGGTGCTAGGAGTAATGTTTGGTTTATTTTTAGCCACTACAACTGTTCTCTTCCTAGCTATGAGGGATAAATCTCTAAAAACACTTAAAGAAGTTAGAGACATATTTGGATATACTTTGCTGGGAATTGTTCCTGTTTCTGTTAAAAAGCTTCGCTCCCGTTATTTAAATACAGAATCATCATCTGAAACAATTGCTGTCAGAGATAGACCCCACTCTTTAACGAGCGAAATGTATCGGATGATTCAAGCCAATCTGAAATTCCTGAGTTCAGATAAAGTGCTCAAAACTATCGTGGTAACTAGCGCAGTTCCGAAAGAAGGCAAGTCTACAGTTTCAGCTAATTTGGCTGCGGCGATCGCTCAACTAGGACGTCAAGTTTTACTAATTGATGCAGATATGCGAGTTCCTTCTCAGCATGATCTATGGCAACGCCACAATTCAGTTGGTTTGAGTGAGGTTCTTGTAGGTCAGGCTGAATTTGAGGTTGCTGTATCTAAGGTAATGGATAACCTGGATCTTTTAACTGCTGGAGCTAGACCTCTAAACCCACTTGCCTTGCTTGACTCAAAAGGGATGTTATCACTAATTGAAAATTTCTCATCTCAATATCACTATGATTTTGTGATTATTGATGCTCCTCCCCTGCTTTTGGCTGCTGATGCTTTGACTTTAAGCCAAATGACTGATGGAATTTTGTTGGTAGCTCGACCTGGCGTAATTGATTCTAACAGTGCTAGCGCCGCTAAAGAGATGTTAGAGAGATCCAATTACAACGTCTTAGGTTTAGTTGTGAATGGTTTCATTGATAAAAATGAATCTAGTAGTTATTTCAACCATGCTAAAGAATACTTTACTCATCAAGATTTGACAAAAGAGCTAAAGTTACAAAAACGCATTCCAGACAAAAGCTCTGTATAAATTAGGATTTTGTCTCACAAGGACTATATAATACCTTTTAAATTAGCCAAAAAATAATCAGCCTGCGAAGGTAGGCTGATTATTTTTTGTAATCTATAGACTTCAGTCTGACGAAACTATGGGCAGATAGCAGGACATGATTTTAGTTGCCCTGATATT
>CAZZZY010000349.1:0-6600 GCA_964658545.1 uncultured Acetobacteraceae bacterium
TAAGAAAAGCTCTAAGCTATACAGGATAAGCGCTACAGATTTTAAAGCTATTAAAAAGGGGAAGAGGGCGATCTCAATCTCTAATATATTGCCCAAAATGCGATCGCCCCGAAGTGCGATCGCTCAACGTCTCAACGATCGCATTCATACTTCTCCAACAATGCTTGTAAAATCCTGGGTGAGACCCAAAAGCTCGTCGTTTGCAACGACGCCAACACCTCCGGCAAATTAATCAAGCCCGCTCTTGCTGCATCATCCAAAATACCAACCAACCCAGTCACCCGCAACCCGCGCGATCGAGCTAATTGTCGCCCTCGCCGTTCATCCATCAAGATCAATTCAGCTTGCAGTTCTTCTGCCAGCAAAATCGCGGATTGCTCTCCCTGATCTAACACCGCTAATGCCTCATCAGGCTGAGATTGCGTTTCCCTCACGCTAACCCATAGCGGAAAATTACTTGCCCACACGCCAACAGCAGATGGTGCGCTGGGATGGAGTAGCTCATCTCGAACCACTGTAGGGATGACAATTTGTCCATAGAGATGTTCTAGCAAATGAATCTGGTTGATCAGAACCAGATAGCACAATACAGAAGTATCAGAAACAACGATCATGAAGAGGGCAACTTACCTTCTGTGCGAAGTCGGCGAAATGTTTCTCGATCCTCTTCTAAATCCGTTTCGTCGTAATGTAGATAAACATTCGCATCCTTCAAAAAACGATCTACATCAAACCGCGATGAAAAACCCAAAAACTTTCCAACCTGATAGCGCGTGATTAATTCCTTCTCGTAAGCTTCTATCACCAGAATCTCCAGAACCTTTCGAGATAGGTTACTTAATAAGGGCTGTACCTGCGTTGAAAAATCATCTGGAAGCTCGATTGTGACTTGCATAATCGTAAAAGCTTAGAGCGATATCAATCAATTACCACAAACTTAACATATCCGCAGTTTATGATGTACCCCGAAAGCTGGACAGCGGCATAAGATAGAGTCGCTGCCAATTTGGCTAATGATGGAAATTCCTACCCAGTCGGCATTTTGTAATAATATAACTAACTTTGTAGAACCTTTTAATCAGGCGACAATGGCATTTGTGTCAAGTACATACTGTCTTAAAAGTCAAGCGATCGCTACTAGAAAATGCGATCGCGTTTTAGTGTTTTGGAAGGAGGCGATCGCCTTTGCTGTTCTCAAGGGCGATGGCGCAAATTCGTGCCAATTTGCGTAGTTTACCGCCGCAGGCATCGCGCTACGGTGTATCAGACGAAGCATGCTCATAGCCCAAGATGTTGAGATTTTTCGTGTTATTAGTGGCTATCGAGATTTGTCAGCACTATTTCGGGATTCTGATTCCTGATTGGCTGATGACAGAAATTCCTACCCAGTCAGCGTTTTGCTGTTTTGAAATGGGGTAGGATTAGCTCCATTGGTAAGGCGATCGCGTATTTTCTCACCACTGTCCAGAAATATCTTCCTGTTGTAAACCAATAAACTGTCTCCGCTTCCAAGCATATTGCAAAATATTAATCCCTAACTCCTGTCCTGTGCGAATAGTTATTCGGGGTAAACTTAAACTGCTATCAAGTCCCCAAATAGATGCAATATCGCCTATTACTAAAATTATTCCACTACCTGTTAAAATTTGAATTGGTTGTTGATTAACCATTGGTAAGGCAGCAAATAAAAACGGTTTTGTTCTTAAAGGATGATCACGTCGCTGTTCTTCTAATGGTCGTAAAGGTGATTCTAACTGCCGTGCTAAAGCGTTGATACTTTCAATGAGCGCATTTCCATCTAAAGGCGCATCAACTAATAAGACACCACCTAAATTTAAATAAGTTTTAATATTTTCAAATTCAGTGCTATTAAGAGTTAATGATTGCTTCCCTGTTAAATAAAGTAAGTCATATTCTTGGAGATTTTCGCTCAAATTAACTTGGCCAACTTCTTCACCTCCCCGTAATGATGGATGTAAGGATTCTACAGATTGTAATAAGTAAGCAAGATTAAAAAAACTTCGGGCACATTCTTTATCGTCATTATTCACCTGTGCCATCCGCACAAGCGCTTGAGGTCGAGATTGTGCTTGAACTCGATAGCGTAAATCTATATTGTTATAACCAGGAAAAAAAACATCAACGGGTGGAGTAATTGTTACCTCTCCTGATTGTAACAGAATTCGACATAATTCAATTTCTGAACTTGTTGGTAAAGTGCTTTTTTCATCAATGCGGAATGTTTCTTGGACAACATCTTTTGGGGCAGAACGTCGCAATTCATCCGGGTCTACATAACTGGCAACTAAATACACCAGTACAGCATCTGAACCATGTAATTCTGTGGCAATATGAAAAGGAAAAGCTTCCGGAACAACAATTAAGTTCCCAAATAAATCTATCGCTATTCCTGGTTGAATTTGCACCCAACGATTATCCTGAAATTGAGCTTCTACTTTTTTGGGTGCCGATATGACTCGTATACCTAAACCGCAAACAATCCCTGGTTGATTTAAGGATTGATAATGGGCATTTTGTCGCAAGCGATGATAATCATGTGCTTTACGCCAGCGAATAGCATTTATTAATAGCCCGTCCGCAGCTTGCAAACGTTCAAAAGGTGTAATTGGAGGTGTGGGGAAAGGGTGAGACATAGGGATTTTAGATTTTATATTTCGGATTTTGGATTATTTTTTAATCCCCTATTTTTCATTTATTTAAGAAGCTGGTGAAGTAGATATCTAGTAATCATGAATTATTAATTAAGAGTTCATAAGTGCAGAATGCTGGTTTTTCTTGGTCAATAATACGTCTCACTAATTGCTCGTTAATAGTACTTATCTGGTCGGGACGCAAGCGAACTACAAAATGAAAAGCTTGTCCTCCTCCTAATACTACTTCTCCTATTTGTGCATCTCCAATCACAAAACTGTCACCAAAAGGTTCTGTAATACTAATATGTTTATCTGCTTCATTTGGTATATGTTCATCTAGAGGTAAACCTGTATATAAATGCAAATAAAGACGTAAACCTTTACGAGTACCTCGCCAACGATATATTTCTACGGCACGACGAATTAAACGCCGTTGTTGGCGTAAATTCCAAACAGATTCTACGGGCCACGCTACCCAATGAGCTAAAAATGGTAGCAAAGCCCGTGGCGCTGTTAAAGGGTCGAGATTTGCCCACATCACAGCATAGCTATCTATGACTGGTTGATAAGCCTGTTCAAATATCTTCATAAAGCGACCGATAAAGTCCACTTCCCGATACAAAACTGGCAGAAAATCCATGTATGCAGACCAGGGACGTATATATAAATTAAAATCTGCTTCTTTAATTTGTTCTTGTTCGCTATTTCTATCTGTATATGCAACTACTCGACAGTTAGTAAAATTGAGTCGCAACTGTTCTTGTTTTTCAGGGCTGATTGCTGCTTGATTTTCAAAATATGTACTGGGAACTTGAAAGTAAAGTACGGCATCCATTTGCCCACCTGGTCGAATTTCTCTACCTTCTGTACCACCTACCCAACACCATTCGCTAGGGAAATCCCCCTCAACCATCAATTCAAGTTGCAAGTTACGTTGGGTCAAGTTTTTGATTTGAACCATCAACTCGCTGGGTTCGCCAGGTTGTAAAAGTAAGCTAGTACTAGTAATTTCATCAATGTTTTCTTGGTTAGCGAATGAGAAACCTGCTGATGGAACTGCTTCAGGAATTCGCATCGGGGTTAATTGCAGGCTAATTGTAGGTGTAGTGCGAATTTGAACCATGATGGGAGTTAGTTTGAGGGGTATCCTGACCTGATAGAGAAGTTAGATAATATTAATTACATGGCTGGAACGGAGGCGATTATCGGCCCAAGAGCAGATTAAACCCAAAGATCCAGGGTCTATAACTGGTTCTGGTGATGGTTGACGAGTCCAGCTCCCGTCTTGTTTACGTAATGCAAATAACAAAACTGTTCCGAGATAATACACACCAGAGATTTTTTGCAGCAGGGCGATAATATCTGATGTGTAGACAGGTCTGCCAAAGGGCCAGCCTTTACCATCAATCCCACCAGTTAAGGGATTGAGATATCTATACAATGCGACTCGCAGATTCATTAAAATTTCTTGTCGAGCGAGGGGATTATTATATGCTGGCTCTAAAGCAACTTCTGCTTGGACAGAAACACCAACAAATTCTGCTTCTTGAAGTTGCAATTGCACTCCTAATATTCGCCTTTCGTCTAGGTAACTTAAAACGCGATCGCGTAGTGCTGGTTGTAGGGTAAATAAATCTGGGGAGATCCCATCACCTTGAGCGATCGCATCTGTATTCGCTTGGGGAACAAGGATTAAACGCACTGTTCCCGCACCACTCATGGAATTTGCACTTAAGCAACGAACTCTAGCAATTGCACCTTCACCAGCTTTTTGTGCCAAAACCTCAAAGTCTTCGCTAGTGATGGCGCGATCGCGGGTGCGTAAAATCTGTGGTGCTTTCAACACAGCTTGTTCTAAGGATTGAGCATCTGCGCCATTTGTTGCAGCTTGATGATTAGTTACACGCTCAATGTATGGTACAGCTGCTTTGAGAAACCTCAGAGTATCTTTTTGGACATTGCCTTGGCGACCACCACCTGTACGATAAGCCAGCATCTTGATTTCCGCACCTCGTGGTGGAAGGCCTCCATATTGGTATTCTAGTCCTTGTAGCTCGGTGTCACGGATTTGCACCTGGGTATCTTCTGGTGAGGGTTGTTGAATTTTGCCACGGACGCGGGTTTTTGTTCGCAGTTGGTCTGGTTCCCGAATTAGGGGGCCAAATTGAACTATTCCAGTCAGGGAATCAATGGTGTAATGCAGGTCATCTGGTTGGGAATCAGCAAAATCTGAGACTTCTTGCCAAGTTTGCGGTAAACCACCAGGGGGAGTCACAACAATATACTCATTTTCTCGCCTAGCTAGAATTGGAGTTCCTTGAATTTCAAAGGTTTGACCAGGTTTTCCATCACTAATTCCCAAGCGTTCGTTTTCCACAAGAGAACTTTGGCTGGCTCTGACTGTACCACCAAGCGATCGCACTCCTAACCCTGTAATGCGTGGAGAACTACCGAATGGTGATTGATTTGCTTCTGGAACAGTAAAAAAACAGCGCAACCAGCGACCGCTATACCTGGTGAAAGTCTGGACGGGAAATCTTTCTGGTAAATGCAGAATCACCTCTGATCCTTGGGTTGGGTTACCTCCTTGTTGAGCCATTTCATAAAAGCTAAAACCCCGCGTTGCATCATCTGTTGGTTGTAATAATACAGATTGCCATTGTTCTCCATCCCATGCTTCCCAACGTCGAGGGGGATTATTTGGGTTAATTCCCGTTGGTGTTGCTGACGCACCTTGGAAGGAAATAGCTAAAACATTTCCATCTATTGGATCTTCTGGTTCTAAAACGAGGTAAAAACAGTTCCCTGGTTGAGGAGTATCTGCAAAAAGTGCTTGTTCTCTACCTTCCCACACACCTGTAGGACTACAAGTCCATTGGTTAGTAAAGCGATCGCGCAAAGCATTTGGTGTATCTTCTGCGGTCTGTGCGGTTAAAAAGTGACGCAGTTGAGGCTTACCAATAATTAAAGGGCGATCGGTACTAAAAACGATGGCTTCTGTGGTTTCGGTTCGTAAAGTCGCAACTTCCACCCCAGCTTCTATTCTGTAGGTTTCCGGTAAATCGGTGCTGAGATAAAAAGTTAAATCAGTTTGTGCTGGTGCTGGGGGTTGCAGACGAATACCCAGCAACTCTAAGAATGCCACATAATTTTTGCGAGGAACTTGGTTAAACCGTAGTAGCATCTGGTCAGTTAACCAAGCAAATACCTCAATAAAAGTAATTCCAGGGTCGCTGAGATTGTGGTCAGTCCACTCTGGACAGTAGCGGGGAATGCGTTGGATGCATTCTTCGACCAAATCATCAAAAGCGCGATCGTCCAGATTTGAATTAGGTAATTTTGTTAAAAAGTCAAATTCCACAGCAGTACCGATTTTAGATTTTAGATTGGGGCGTAGGGAATAGGGAAAATCAATAAATTCTGAACTCAATACTCAGCACTCGTAACTTATTCCGGCGTTGCTGAAGCTAAATAATATGGATAAACAAAGCTGTGAATATCAGGTTGGTCTTTGAGACGATAATAAATAATGATATCCAGTCTGCCTTCTTCACCCTTCATGGAATATGAATTACTGACGCTTTTATCAATACCTTGTACGGGGTAGGGTTCAATTATGATCTTTTCGATAGTAATTCGCGGTTCCCAAACTTCTAATGCCTCTAAAACATAAAGACGAGTTAGTATAAGCGTTTCGCTATTCATTGGGGCAAAAGCTAGTTCTGCCAAACGCGAACCAAAATTTGGACGATACACCCGTTCACCAATTCCTGTACGTAGAATAATCCACATAGATTGCTCTACTTTTTGTACATCTGAAGATAGCTGTAAACCTCCTTGCAAACTCGATCGCATCGGGAAAGCCCAACCAGTTCCTAAATAGTCTCGTTGTTGACTATCAATTGCATCTGGCATTGTTACAGCCCTCATTTAAATTCAAAATTAC
>CAZZZY010000350.1:0-6593 GCA_964658545.1 uncultured Acetobacteraceae bacterium
CAATCTGGTGAGGTACAGGTATGCAAACAGACCTAACCCCCTAACCCCCTTCCCGAAGGCGGGAAGGGGGGAAAAATTCAAAGCCTCTCTCCTTCTAGGAGAGAGGTCAAAACTGTACCTCACGCTTGTTGAGAAAACTATAAACAAAGAAAAAATCAATGTGAGGTAATAATGAAAACTTTTAACTTCTGTAAAATTAGCTTGGCTTCAGTTTTACTAACTACACCTTTATGTGTTTTCTCCCTGAAAATACTTGCACAAACTCCAACTCGTAGAGAAGTAGGAGTTATTATTAATAGCGGTTCTACGAATACTTGCGAGTATAGAATTCGCGTATTGCCGTCAGGAAAGGCGACTTACACTGTTTGCAACAAGAAGGGTGCAGGTGAAATTAAAGTGAACACAGCCACTCAATTCTTCTATGATATCTCAGCAGCTAAACCACTGTCAAAATTACCATATACGCCATGTGGTAAATCCGTTTCGTTCGGGACATCAACTGAAGTCAAGTATCAAGGACAAAAATCTCCAGATATTAGCTGTCCAAGCAATGATTCTAGAGTGACAAATCTGTATAGGGATGCCGAAAGCATTCAAAAGGAATTGAACTTTTCAACTTCCAAAAATTAATTGTCAAACCCAACCATGAATACCCCTCATGGTTGAAAATTCAATTTCTACAAACTTGATGACCTTTTTTGAATTCAAACACCCTCTTAGATTTATGAAAAAATCCAAGTATGTGTAGGGTGTGTTATCGCCGAGAGTACGGCAGCCTTATGATGGTGCGTTAGCCAGAGGCATAACGCACCCTACGTATATTTCAAAAATTACTTCAAAATCAAGCCACCCACAAGGGGTGGGGTTTTTACCTACCTTCAGATACAAGGACTGTTTCGCGCCACTTGCGGGCGTTAGCGTAGCGGGACGAAGTACGGTTTTGAACCTTCACTTTTTCGATCAAGCATTAGTAGAGGGTTGAGTAAATTTGCTCCCATTAGCATTCGGCTAATCTCTGTTCACTTGCAAGGGGAACAATTTATACTGAATAGACCCTAACAATAGAGCAAACGCTTGAGTAATCTATGATCGCACTGGAAGGGTATAAAGTCCTGGCAGAACTGCACACAAGCCCCAATTCTCAAGTTTATCGGGGATATCGAGAGTTAGATCAACAACCAGTGGTACTGAAAGTTCTGTGGCAAGAATACCCGCCCCCAGAAGCGATCGCCCGGTTTAAACTTGAATATGATCTCACGTGCCGCTTTCAAGCGCCTGGAATTATCCAAGCCTACGACTTGAAAAAATATCAAAACACCTTAGTGTTAGTTTTAGAAGATTTTGGTGGGCAATCGCTGCGGGGGTTAATCAATCAATCGCCTCTACCGCTACGGAATTTTTTGCAATTGGCTATACAAGTAGCAGCAGCTTTAGAAGAAATTCATCAGCAACAGATTATTCATAAAGACATTAATCCTGCCAATATTCTTCTCAATCCCACGACTCAACAAACGAAAATAATTGACTTTGGGATTGCTACTTTGCTCTCGCAGGAAAATCCTACCTTGCGAAATCTGAATGTTTTAGAAGGGACTCTCGCTTATATTTCTCCTGAACAAACAGGGCGGATGAATCGATCAATTGATTACCGCACCGACTTTTACTCCTTGGGAGTCACCTTCTACGAACTGTTAACCCAGCATTTACCTTTTATTAGCGATGATCCTGTAGAACTGGTTCACAGCCATATTGCCAAACAACCGATTCCGCCTCATCAAATCAATCCCCAAATTCCGCCAGCGCTTTCGCAAATTGTGATGAAGTTACTGGAAAAGACCGCCGAGGCGCGTTATCAAAGTGCTTTTGGATTGCAGGCAGATTTACAGCAATGCCTGGAAATTTTCAACGCTACAGGGCAAATTCCATTATTTGAACTAGGACAGCAAGATCACTCCGGTAGATTTCAAATTCCTCAAAAACTGTACGGACGAGAAGCGGAAGTGGCAAATTTACTCGCAGCTTTTGAGCGAGCTAGTCACGGTCAGAGCGAAGTGATGCTGATTGCAGGTTATTCTGGGATTGGCAAATCAGTCCTGGTTCAAGAAATTTATAAACCGATTACCCAGCAGCGGGGATATTTTATTTCCGGGAAGTTTGACCAGTTTCAACGTAACATTCCCTACAGTTCTTTGATTCAAGCATTTCAAGCTTTAATTCGTCAACTGTTAACTACAAGTGAAGCAGAAATTACCACTTGGCGCAAAAAATTATTAGATGCTCTTGGTGTCAATGGCCAGGTGATTATCGAAGTGATTGCAGAGGTGGAACTAATTATTGGTCAGCAGCCACCCGTTGTAGAACTATCATCCAAAGAAGCGCAAACTCGGTTTAATTTAGTCTTGCAAAACTTCATTAAGGTGTTTACCCAAAAGGAACATCCTTTAGTGATGTTCTTGGATGACCTGCAATGGGCGGATAGTGCATCACTCCAGCTGATTCAGTTGTTAATCGGTCAGGTAGATAGTCAATATCTGTTGCTGATTGGTGCTTATCGTGATAATGAAGTAGATAAAACTCATCCCCTGCGGACAACGATCGCATCTTTAGAACAAGCAGGAGTGGCTATTCACGAACTGACCTTAAGGCCCTTAGCCTTGCCTCAAATTCAACAACTCCTGAGCGATACCCTCAACAATGCCGATTTCGCACAACTTACTCCTCTAGCAGAACTGCTTCAACAGAAAACCAATGGCAATCCCTTCTTCATGAATGAGTTTTTGAAGTCGCTGTATTCAGAAGGATTGCTACAGTTTAATTTCACCCAACGACAATGGCAGTGGCAACTAGCAAAAATCCAGGCAGCCCAGATTACTCATAACGTAGTCGAGTTGATGGCGTTGAAAATTCAAAAGCTGCCAGAAGCCACCCAACAAGCTTTAAAATTAGCAGCTTGTATTGGTAATTCCTTTGATTTGCATACCTTAGCGATCGCAAGTTCAAAATCCCTCCCAGATGTAGCCGCCCAACTCTGGGAAGCCGTGCAGACAGGACTAATTTTACCCCAAGGCAATGACTACCAACTCTTGCAAGTTGCCGATCAAGAAGTAACAGCGAACTTGACAAATTTGGATATAGTCTACAAATTTCTGCACGATCGCGTCCAGCAAGCAGCCTACTCACTGATTTCTACTGACCAAAAACAGGCAGTACACTTGCAGATTGGGCAACTATTATTACAAAGTATTACTCCCCAGAAGCAAGAAGAAAAGATTTTTGACATTGTTAACCAACTGAATTTTGGCATCGTCCTAATTACAGACCCTCAACAGCGACAGCAACTAGCTCAGTTGAACTTAACAGCAGGTAACAAAGCCAAAGCCTCAGCAGCCTATCAGTCAGCCTTAGATTATCTGACAATGGGGATTAACTGCCTAGCAGCTAACTGTTGGCAGCAGCAGTATCAGCTAGCTTTGGCATTGCACACAGCCGCAGCCGTTGCTGCTTATCTGGGTGGGGACTTTGAGCGGATGGATGCGCTAACAGATGAAGTACTTCGCCAAACCCGCAGCACAATCGATCAGGCGCAGGTTTATGCCATCAAAATCCAAGCTGCGATCGCCCGTGATCAATTGTTGGCAGCTTCTAAACTCGGTCTGCAAGTCATACAACTGCTGGGCATTCCCTTAGCTAATAACCCTGGTCAACCGCAAATTCTCCTGGGATTGTTAAAAACTAAACTCGCTTTGGCAGGTAAATCGGTACACACCTTAGCCGACTTGCCAGAACTTACCAATCCCACGAAATTAGCTGCAATTCGCATCCTGGCTAGTATCGTCTCGGCGACCTACTTAGCATCTCCTAACGTTTTTCCTTTGACTGTCTTTAAACAGGTGGAACTCTCGGCTAAATACGGCAATGCGGCGGAATCAGCTTTTGCATATGCTACCTATGGCTTGATTCTCTGTGGCGTTGTTGGGGATCTGCAAGGGGGATATAAATTTGGTGAATTAGCCTTGAAACTGTTAGACCGTTTCAATGCCAAGCACCTACAAGCTAGAACTTTATTTGTAGTTAATTCCTTTGTCCGCCACTGGCAAGAACCACTCCAGAATACTATACCTTCACTGCAAGCCGCATTTCAAATTGGGCGCGATACGGGTGATACTGAATACGCTGCCTTCTGTGCCAATACAAGCTCAATGCATTGCTATTTTTCTGGTCAAAATCTTGGTGAATTGGATGAATGTTTAGCTATTTACGCAGAGGCAGTTCAGCAGTTTAAGAAAAAACCAATTTTTGTTCTCATTCAACTCTATCGCCAAGTAGTTGCTAATTTACAGGGTAAAAATGCTAATCCCTGTCAGTTGGTAGGGGAATTCTATGATGCAGCCGCCATGTTACCCCAGCATATTGAGAGTAACTATCGCACAGCTATTTTTTATGTTTATATCCATCACTTCACGCTGAATTATTGGTTTGAAGATTATGCGACAGCCGTCAAAAATGCTGATTTGGCAATTCCTTATTTAGATGCGGTCGTGGCTTTATTTATTGTGGGATGGTTCTACTTTTATGACTCTTTAGGACGATTGGCTTTAGCCTCTGTTGTCAGTGCGGCAGAACGTCGAAAGTTACTCCAGCGAGTGGCCGCAAACCAGAAAAAATTGCAAGTATGGGCGAAATCTTCTCCTGTCAACTATACCCATAAATTAGCGCTGGTAAAAGCAGAATGGCATCGGGTGCATGGAGAATCTAATCAGGCGATCGCCTGTTACGATCAGGCGATCGCCTTAGCTCAATCACACCAGTATTTTAATGAAGCGGCTCTAGCCAATGAATTGACTGCCAAATTTTACCTAGCTGAGAACAAATTGAAGATCGCCCAAGTTTATATGCAAGAAGCTCGTTATCTTTATTTGCAGTGGGGAGCGATCGCCAAGGTAAAAGATTTAGAAGCCAAGTATCCCCAAATTTTCACGCGGATCGTAGAAAAAGCCGTTAAATCAACTTTATCAACCACTAGTCTTAACCCGACCAACCTCACAAGCAATAGTCGCTCAGAATCATTAGATTTAGTGACAGTTATCAAAGCTTCTCAGACCCTTTCCGAAGAAATTCAACTAGATAAACTTCTATCTAACTTAATGCGGATTTTAATGGAAAATGCTGGGGCCCAACGGGGGTTTTTGCTGTTGTCAACCAAAGGCAAATTTCTGATTGAAGCTCAGGGAAGCGTTGGTGAAAATACTATTCAGGTATTGGAATCACTCAGTATTGAAGACAGCCAAACGCTATCGAGCGCGATCGTCAACTATGTCATTCGCACTAAAACTAATGTAGTTCTAAACGATGCCATCCACGAAGCAGTGGGAATTGGGGAATTCAGCAAAGACCCCTACATTCGCCAATACCAGCCACGATCAATTCTATGTACTCCTTTGATTAACCAAGGAAAGTTAGCCGGAATTGTGTATTTAGAAAATAACTTGACAACAGGAGCATTTACCCCAGATCGCTTGGAGTTACTCAACCTGCTTTCAGCACAAGCAGCTATTTCCATTGAAAATGCCCGTTTGTATACAGATTTAGCCGCACTCAACAAAGCTTATGAGCGCTTTGTTCCTAGCCAATTTCTGCAATTCCTCAATAAGCAAAGCATTATAGATGTGCAATTAGGCGATCAGGTGCAGCGGGAAATGTCAGTCTTATTTACCGACATTCGCGCCTTCACCACCCTTTCAGAAAGCATGACTCCCGCCGAAAATTTCCGATTTATTAACTCCTATCTCAGTCGCATGGAGCCGATCATTCTCGAAAACAATGGCTTTATCGACAAATATATTGGTGATGCCATCATGGCCTTGTTTGCAGGCGATGCTGATGATGCGGTACTAGCGGGAATTGCCATGTTGCAGACCTTAACAACCTACAACGAAAAACGCCAAGCCAAAGGTTACTTACCAATTCAAATCGGCATTGGGATTAATACTGGTTCGCTAATTTTGGGGACAGTCGGCGGGTTGAATCGCATGGATGGCACTGTGATTAGTGATGCAGTTAATCTAGCAGCGCGAATCGAAGGATTGACCAAAACATTCAACGCCCCACTCCTAATTACCAACCAAACTTTTGAGCGTTTACAAAACCGCGATCGCTACGGCATCCGGGTAGTCGGTCAGGTGAAGGTAAAGGGTAAAATGAATGCTGTGACTGTTCATGAAGTGTTTGCAGCCGATCCCCCAAAAGTTAGTGCAGGCAAAACAGCTACCTTAGAATTATTTGCTTCAGCATTAGCGCTTTATGAACAACAACAATTTGCAGCAGCAGCCGAGTATTTTCAAGATTGCTTGCAGCAAAATCCGTGGGATCAAGTCGCGCAGATGTATCTTGACAGCTGTCAGCCAGGAAAACAAATAGCATCAATTTTTACCGAGGCAGTTAAATTTTAAGAGGATGAACGAGGCATCGTTATTAGGACTTATGTACACTCTACAGGGTGTTTGAAAAGTGCTTGGCTATAATTAGAGATACTTATTATAGTATATAGGACTCCTATTTGGTTTTTGAACAAAATTAAGTATTGTAGGGTGTGT
>CAZZZY010000351.1:0-6579 GCA_964658545.1 uncultured Acetobacteraceae bacterium
ATGCGCCTAACACACCCTACAAGAATTTTATTTTTACTTTATAAATACTCTCTCAGTGGCAAAATATCGACAGAGGCGTTACTAGAGTTGATTGGGGTATAATTGAGAGTCGGTTTTAGGTAGTGCTTAATTTTATTTATAGATATGCAACTAGAAAAACCATCACAAATATACTTGTATAACTGAGAACCCATAGCCATAATCGAGTGATAGTTTCACCGGAGACATGGCAAGATGTATATTAACTTTTTCATCAGTTCCATTGCTGGAATTGTGGTTGTAGTGCTAGCAGCTTTTGGCTTACTGCAATGGTTGCATATACCTGCTGGTAACTTTCTTGATTGGGTGATTGGTGGTGCAAGTTTTTGGTGGCTGTTAGTAATTGTTACCGTACCGTGGAATGTACATTTTCAAGCCAAAGAAGTCTTAGCAGAAGCAGCACAATCAACTGAAAAAGGAATTTCAGTCGATCAGAAACAAGTGAAGTATGTCACATTGTTGGCAAAGCGATCGCTCTGGGTTGCCATTGCTTTCCACTTATTCTCAGCCATTGGTCTTTATACCCTTGCTGCCACTGGTATTAGTCCGGTGGGATATATAAGTTCTGGTGCAGCTTTGTTATTAACGATTCTGCGTCCAGCTATTCGAGCTTATGAGTATTTATATGCAAGGTTAGCGATGATTCGCCAAGAATGGAAGTATCCACGCGAAGATATTTTTGAACTGCGCGATCGCTTCTCTATATTAGAACAAAAAATCCAGTCATTAGAAGATCAACTCAACCCTGAACAACCCTATTCCTTACCCGCAACTCAACAACGCTTTGCCGAAGAGACTCGCAAAGATTTAGCCCGGATTGCTGCTAATTTTGAAGAATTACGGGCGACAAATCAAACTGAACATGAGCGTTTGGCAAGAGAAGCACGAACTGCGATCGCACAACTTTCCACTGACGGGCAATTTCTCGATCATGTCCGCGAAATTATTCGATTTTTTAAGACCGCTTAATTATTACTCTCATAGCTAACCGAATTTTAAATTTTGGATAATGCAATTGAATATTTATCATCCAAAATTTAAAAAGTTTCCTTAAAGAGGGTTAATTAGACTCTACAAATAGCAAGAGAAGTTTGTTTGACATCAAAAATGGTGCAGCTTTGGTATGTATATAAAGATATTAGTAATTTCCAGGAGAACGAAGAAAACCAAATATGTTATAACTTTGTACGGATGATGTTTGGTGAAGCTCACATAACTTCAGGAGTACCCACGGTGAATCAGATACAACTGACTTTAACTATTGGTTATTTGTTAATGACATGCTATTTTTTTAGCAATTGGTTAATATTTTCCCTACGTCATCCTGGTTCCACTCCAGAAGATAAACTTTTATCGTTTGTGATGTTTTTGGTAACAACTATCTTCTGGCCTCTGATGATTCCGATGTCTTGTTTAGAAATGGTTCAAAAAAAGCAAATAGACTTTAATAAAATGATTCCTGTTCTCTTAGCAATATTTGTACTTAGTATTTCATATTATTTGACCGAATAGTTCATAATTACTCATCACCGAATTTTAGATATTAAATTTTGGATTTTGGAATTGAAGATTCAAAAGCGTTCGACTGAGCGCCTCCGCACTGAGCAGTTCGACAAACTCACTATGTCACTTGTCAAAGTGTCACGCCGTTTGCGTAGCGTTCCGCAGGAAAGTCCAAAATTTAAAAAGCTCTGAGAGCAAGCGAATTTAAACGCGATAATAATTCTATTATCCAAAATCTAAAATTACTTGACAAGCCCCTGACTTGATTGCTGGGGTCATCTAAAATCTAAAATCCAAAATTGATTGACGAATTCCATAGATATAAAGAGAAGCCGGAGGTTAACAAGTCAACCCTCCGGCTTCTTTACATAACACATTACCTTCATTTTTTAGGCAATTGAATTGGAAATTGCCTAACGCCGTCTCCTACCAAAACTACTTGAACGACGGGGTGCTGTACTACGCCCACTACCAAAACCACTGCCAGAATTGCGTCTAGTAGTGCTGGATTTACCAGAGGGTTGCAACGTACTACTACCAAAACCAGAACCAGAAGGACGGTTATTACCTATAGTGCTACGCGGTGTATTGGGTACAGTTGAATTTCCCGGATATGACCTTCTAATTGTCCCTGTATTGCGGAACGCAGTGCGATTTGTCACGGCGGCGGGAGGCGCATTGTAGAAAGTTTGGTAGTTTTGAACTGCTTGGCCATAGCTTGTGCCATATCCACCGAAGCCACTTAATCCTTGTCCTGACTGATAGACAGGGGGTACATAATACTGGGGTCTAAACAAGAGACTACCAAGCGCCTGTCCCGCCAAGCTACCAGCCACAGACCCCGCAAACGGTGCCCAGAAGCTATTTTCTCGACGGACTACAACTGTCTCTTGTTGTCCTGTTTGGGGATTGGTTTTATTCTCGGTAACGTTGTGGACGTACTCAAGTTTAAAGTCTTCCGTCAGATATAAAATCGGTTGTCCTTTTTCTACCTTCAGATAGGTTTTCTTACCCTGCTTGATTTCATCATCAGTTAACCGTGCCATTTGCAAATTTTCGGTTGCAAAGGTTGGGGGTTTATTGTTAAGTAAAAACAGGTTGTACTCACCGGTTGCATCGTCATAAGTAGCCTGTTGTATTTGATACTCTCCGTCACTAAGCTTGGTAGTAGAGATTTGGTTAACGTTCTTAGCCGAAGAATTAGTTTGGTTTCCGCCACCACAAGCGACAGTTGTCAGACACAAACTCAGAGCTAAAAAAATGGCTGTAAATTTACGTACTATGGTCATGATCATGGGATTATTGTCCTATCTCTGAGCTTAACAATTTCTCGATGCGAGTAGTAAGTACGGACTACCCAACACATTACAAAGGAATCAATTCTGGGTAATATTGCAACAGTTGATCGCTAGTTAGTTCATCGCCTAACTGTGCTGGCGAGAAATGCACTTGGATTGCCTTTAATCTATGTTTATAATGCAAATTTATCAATGCTTTCAATCCTTCCTTGAGTGCCTGAACATTAGAAAGATCGGTTTCTAACTCTGGTACTTCTCCTTCATAAGCTACTGTAATCATCACAATAACGTTGCGGGTTACAGGTATAGATAAAGGTTCATTCGAGCCAGAGTCAGAACTGTAATTTGGTTCACTAAGATATCTTTCGGCAGAGTCAGTAAATAATTCGTTTACATAATCTCCCGCCTCGCCTTCATCCCAAAATACGTCACCTTCGTTGGCAGCAGAAAGCCAATATTCATCGTATTGTAGGAGGGTTTGGCTAATTTCTACCAATCCTTCTCCCAAAACTTCTAAGTCGCCATCGACATCGATCGCATCTCTTCCAGCACTATTTAATACTCCCAAAATTGGTGCTACCTCACCTCCTCCTAAGTGCAGAAATAGGCGAAAGACGACATAGCGAGTTCGACCGATCATTTTATTAAAGGTATCGCGCATTTTTGTCCTCCATAAATTTGCTTTTTGTCATTGGTCATTGGTCATTTGTTATAGCAATCCTATCCGAGTTATGAAAATTAGTTGTTTAAGGTAGACGCAAAGTGCAAAAAGAGAATATTTCACAAATGTTTTAGGATTGCTGTATTCCCAATGCCCAATTCCCCATATTTAATAACTAATATAGTGAAATCCTTTGACGAAATCTACCACCATATTTAACGAAAGCAATATATCATATTTTATGGATTCATTAGATATATCATCATAAGCTGAAGTATTGATAGCAGAGCGATTAATAAATCTTTTTCCAAAGTTGGGATGGTCATAGACAATCAAAGTTTGGGCGCTAGAATTCGTTAAAATTATTTGGGTTGGAGCTTTACAAAAATTTAACTTTGCAGCTACTTCGATATTTTTTTTCATCTGTTTAATTGTTGTAGCCTGACTTATCGCTTGTTCTAGAAGAATATTTAATTGTTTCACCATCAGGGGTGATTTTAGTGATTTTAAATCTTGGTTTGCAACAATTTCACTGTTAATCATTTCCACTGCCCCGGAAATATTCTTTTGAGTAGATGCCGCATCTAGAAATGGGAGAATGACAATATAAGCGGTGGAAAATAATACTTCATCGCTATCTACATAAAATGTAAAAACAGTTCGACGACGACTACTTTCGATGCTTGGGGGTTGTTTTAGTCCGCGGTATTCCTGAGCAATTTGATAGTAAGCACCTGCGATCGCAAAATTAGCTTCGTGTTCTAGGGCTGCATCAACAATAATGCGGATGGTGGGCGGTGTTTCGTTAAAAAATTCTCGTGAGTCTTCAGAATGGAACTTCTGGATAATGGAGCGATCGCCGGTTGGGCTAAGATCAACCCATTCACAAATTATACCTTCGGTTTTTAAACCAAACCTGGAGGTGGCATAAAGCTTGGCCCCAGTTAATGTTGCTCCTGTTAAGTCAGCACCAATCCATTCCGCCCTAATTAACTTTGCCTGAGTTAAATCGGCGTGGATGAAAATTGTATTCGTTAAATTAGCATTGCTCAAATCTGCGCCAATTAAAGTAGCCCCGCTCAATTTTGCGCCGCTCAAATCTGCCCACCGGAGATTTGCACCGCTCAAATCTGCTCCGCTCAAGTTAGCATGGCTGAGATTCGCTTGTCTGAGTTCAGTATCTCGCAAATTTGCACCATTCAGGTTACAACGACTCAGGTCACTGGCGTTTAAGTTAGCCATCTCTAAGTTGGCTCCCGTCAAAGAAGCGCCTCTCAAGACAGTCTCACTCAAGTTAGCGTGACGAAGATTTGCTTGGCGGAGTGTCGCCTCTCGCAAATCAGCACTAGTGAGGTCAGCCTCCGACAGGTCAGCGCGACTGAGATCGGCTCGAATTAACTCGGTGCGAATCAACAAGGCTCCCCTAAGTTGAGCGCGACTGAGATCGGCTCGAATCAAATTGGCGACATTCAGACTGGCGTTGTTCAAGATGGCGCTGCATAAATTTGCCCCACTGAGTCTAGCTACATTCAGCTTGGCGTTGCTCAAGTTAGCTTCGCTCAGATTTGCGCCACTGAGGTTAACTATACTCAAATTAGCATCGCTCAGATTCACGCCACTGAGTTTGACCCCACTCAGGTTAGCTTCCGCGAGGTCAACACCACTAAAGTTTAAGACTCCTGCTGCGTATTTTTCTAGTAATTCCTCTACAGTCATCGATGTTACCCCTTGGATGCCAACTTTAATAGTTGGTAAAGTCATAAAAAACGGAATGTCAAAATCAAAAATGAATATTGGGATTTTAGGACTGGGACTGATAGGCGGATCTTTAGGTTTTGATTTGCGATCGCAAGGACATCATATCTTAGGAGTTAGTCGCCGTGAATCCACCTGTCAAAAGGCAGTCGCTCTCGGCAGTGTTGATGAAGCATCAGTTGATCTGAGCCTGTTAGCAGCCGCAGAGGTTGTATTTATTTGTACACCTCTAGCGCTTATTGTGCCCCAATTTGAACAGATGATCGCTAATTTGTCTGCGGCTACCGTTGTGACTGATGTGGGTTCGGCGAAAGCACCGATAGTCAAGGCGATTTCTCCCCTTTGGGATAATTTTATCGGCGGTCATCCAATGGCGGGAAGAACAGACAGTGGGATAGAAGCTGCACAACGGAATTTATTTGTTGATAAACCTTATGTATTAACACCGATAACTACAACACCAACTAGCGCAATTAGTGTTGTGGAAGAAATTGTGCGATCGCTTGGGGCTAATATCTACTATTGTCAACCAGAGCAACATGACCGCGCTGTTAGTTGGATTTCCCATTTACCTGTAATGGTCAGTTCCTCCTTGATTGCTGCTTGTTTGAGTGAAACTGACCCCGATGTTTTGGAGTTAGCCCAAAAGTTAGCTAGTTCAGGTTTTCGGGATACTAGTCGTGTGGGTGGTGGGAATCCAGAGTTGGGCGTGATGATGGCGCGGTATAATCGTCAAGCATTGCTGCGATCGCTCCAACAGTATCGTCACAATCTCGACGAATTGACTAACTTAATTGAGCAAGAAAACTGGGCAGTTTTAGAGCAAAAGCTGAAATCAACGGGTAAGGCACGACCTAATTTTGTTGATTAGAATTTAGGAGTCAGTTGTGTTTTTGGCTTGGCTCCTAAATTATGACCAATGATTCCTTTACTTTTTGAGGTAATTTATCGAGTCAGGTGGTTGTGTTCTGAGCAAATCCAAAAATATATAGCAGTCCTAAATCATTCGCCAAAAGTCAGATCACCGACAAATTTCCCGAAGTCGGGGATCTTGACACTGCGGATTTTCACAAATCACATAGCATTGCATAGCTTATTTAATAATTTTAACAATAAAATATTTAAAAAAATGCTATTAACAGTTTGATAGTCACCAAACCGATGTACTATACAGATAAATTTACAAAAATCAACAATGGTAGAACGTCCAATCAAGAAATCGGAACGTCAGTCCCAAGGAAGCACTGACAAAAATTCCGAAAATACGGATTCTACAGCTCCTATTGAATCCAACCCCAAAAGCTCAAATCCTATTAAATCCAA
>CAZZZY010000352.1:0-6559 GCA_964658545.1 uncultured Acetobacteraceae bacterium
AGTATTAATTTACTCCCGTCGAACTAAAGTATTATCATCAAGTAGTTTTAATAACTATGCGATGAATAGGAAAATTTCTCTTGGCTTGATGCTGGTGTTCCTGGGTACTCAAATTAGTGTTATCCAGCCAGCAGCTAAAGCAAAAACCCCAGTTGCACCAACAACTACCACAAAATCAATTTGCTCTACCCAACTGGGAACAGCTATAGATGCTGTAATCAATCGTCCCTTATTTAGTCGGGTGCGCTGGGGAATTTTGGTGCAACCCCTGTCAAAGGGGCAAACTCTTTATAGTCGAGATGCTCAGAAATATTTTACTCCCGCCTCTAACCTCAAGTTGCTGACAACAGCCGCCGCATTGAAGCAATTGGGTGCTAATTTTCGGATTCGCACCTCTATTTATCAGAATGGCAATGGTGTTTTACGTGTTGTCGGTAGAGGAGATCCCAGCTTAAGTGATACTCAACTGCAAACATTAGCACAGCAGCTAAAACAGAAAGGTATTACTCAAATTCACAGGTTAATAGCCGATGATAGTTATATTCAAGGTGATATTGTTAATCCCACCTGGCAATGGGAAGATGTGCAGTCAGACGATGGCGCACCAGTCAGCAGTTTTATTCTAAATCAAAATATTTTTAGTTTAAAACTTGTTCCGCAAGCTGTAGGTAAATCTTTACAAGTGGTGTGGATTGATCCTGGTGAGGCGAAACAGTGGCAGATAATTAATCAGTCACTAACCGTTGCACAAAGTCAATCAACCTACGTCAACGTTACCCGTGAATTATCAGGAACAGTATTACGAATTCAAGGAGAACTAACAACAAATTCTGAACCATCTTTAATCGATTTGCCTGTAATTGACCCTACTTATTACTTCTTGCGGCGCTTTCGTACTGCTTTGGCAAAAGAAAAAATTCCTTTGGGGCAAACATTAGTAGTAACTGGTGGTGTTAATAAAGAAGAAATAGCATTTGTAGAGTCGCCACCTTTATCTGACTTATTAATGGAAACTCTTCAGAATAGTAATAATCTTTATGCTGAGGCACTGTTGAGAGCATTAGCTGTAAAAAAAACCAGAATGAAAAATCAGACTAGCGCTGATGTGGGTTTAGAGGTTGTCAAAGCGAACTTAACTCAATTGGGAGTTGATCCAGCAAATTATGTTTTAGTGGATGGTTCGGGTTTATCACGTCGTAACTTAGTGACACCAGAAGCTTTTGTCGAAACTTTGCGAGGAATGGCAAAAACACCAGCAGGATCTGTGTATCGCGCATCTTTACCCGTGGCGGGTAAAAGTGGAACCTTAAAAGACCGTTTTCAAAACACATCTGCTGAGGGGATTGTCCAAGCGAAAACAGGTACGTTAACGGGTGTAGTTTCTCTATCTGGATATGTGAATTCGCCTAAATATGAGCCGTTGGTTTTTAGTATTATTGTGAATCAATCGGAGCAACCTACAACAGTTGTGCGGCAGGCAATTGATGAAATTGTTGTGTTATTAACGCGATTGCACCGTTGTTAATATTGTTGCCATCAAATTAAACAACAGGTTGACTAATTCGGAGTCCCATAATGACTAAATCGCATTCAATGCTGTCAATTTCGGCAACTTTAGGTAAATGTCCCCAATGTTGAAAACCAAATGTTTCAAAAAGTTTTAAACTGGGTTGATTGTGGGCAAAAATGAAGCATAGTAGGGTATTTAAACCCAAACTAGGACTTTCGCTAATTGCTTGTGCTAATAGTTGTCGTCCCAAACCACACCGCTGAAAGTGAGGAGCTATGTAAATACTAATTTCGGCAGTCGTATTATAGGCGGCCCGCCCATAAAAAGATTGGAAACTAAGCCATCCAGCAATTACTCCCTCTACTTCGATTACCCAAAGTGGGCGTTGTAAAGGCGATCGCGCCTTAAACCAAAGAAGGCGACTTTCCACAGATATTGGCTCTAAATCAGCAGTTGCCATCCGGCTAGGAATTGCAGCATTATAAATTGCCACAATTGCAGGCAAGTCAGTTTCAGTCGCATGGCGAATAGTCATTGCTACCGTCTCGGAGAAAATTTTGAGAAAATATTCAAAAATAGTACAGCGTTACGGAAGCCGTAACCACCTTTGTATCTTAGAAAAAGTGATATGTCGCGCTGCTGGGATAGCAACCGCAGTTCCTCCGCTTCCTCCACCGACAACATATACATCTGATGTATATGTTTGATAAACCATTGCTTAACCTTTCTGAGTTTTCAATATATTTTCTCCAGATAGCCTGACATCAGACAAGATAATTTATTCTTTTCGGATATTTCGTTTATGTAGTGTGTATGATTAAGATAGTGAATAAGATTGTCAGTGTAAATTGCATTGCTAATGACAAACCCTGCAACACAGTAGTAGACTAATATGATGTTAAAACAGAACATATCTTTAGATTCTGTAATATCTCCACAGCTAGAGGCTCAATCTATTAAAGAACTGGAGCGCATACTGAGCGTTAAAGATTTTCAGGCCAAACTGGTAGGATCTAACGGAGAAAAAATTAACATTCCTGAGCCGATTTATCAAGTGCTGCTTCAAGTTGTTCACGCAATGGCATCAGGTAAGGCTATATCTATAATTCCTCAACAACAGGAATTGACGACACAACAAGCGGCCGAATATCTTAACGTGTCACGTCCCTACTTGATCAAGTTATTAGAACAGGGGGAAATTCCTCACATTAAGGTGGGTTCGCATCGACGGATTCGTTTCGATGATTTAATGAATTACAAACAGCAGCGGGATGTGAAGCGCGATCAACTCTTAACTGAGCTAACTCAGATGAGCCAAGAAGCAGGATTCTACGAATAGGAGTAATTCAACCAAGAAAATGCCTGAGCAGCTGGTTCTGTTAGACTCTTGTGTTATGTTTCCCATGTACCTGCGTGACATTCTACTTCGTTGTGCTAGGGCTGGTTGTTATTTACCTTATTGGTCGCAGGAAATTCTTGATGGTGCAACTCGCAACCTTGTAATTACAGGGAAAATGTCAGATGAGAAAGCAATGAAGTTGGAGGGGACAATTACAGCAGCCTTTCCAGAAGCAATGGTGGAAGTGCCAAATGGATTAGCTGAAATTATGACAAATCATCCTGGCGATCGCCATGTTCTGGCTGCTGCTGTCACAGCTAAAGCTAATATAATTGTTACCTCAAATCTCAGGCATTTTCAAGCTAAGGATCTGACTCCTTGGAAAATAGAAGCGCAACACCCGGATACCTTTCTTACTCACCTTTACGATCTTGACCCAGACTCCATACTTCAAGTAATACAGCTATGGTCTCAAGATTTAAAAAAGCCACCACTGACTTTTGTCGAGCTACTTGATTTACTCGGCAAAGAACTACCGATATTCGCCAGTAAGGTTCTATCGCATGAATACAGCCAGAGTGTTTTCCAAACTGCTAAAAAAGCCTTGGATAAATTAGGCAAGGTAGCACTAGAAGGTGGCCTATGTTTTGAGGGAGAGCGCTATAGACTCTGGCAGAATGGGAGAGTTTTAACAATTACTGCCAAGGATAACCGAGGGGAGATTCTGCGGGTTCAGAATGGGACAATTCAAGGACAGCTCTCATCGGCAGATATCAAAGCATTCCAAATATTTGAACAAAGTTTAGAAACATAACTACAACAAGCTAAGACACATAAATCACAAATCTGATAGCTTAACGTTGACCACTAATGTTACATCTAGTATCGTTAAGCGGGGAAAAACCAACGTGAAAGCACAGGTATTTAGAGGCGTTAATCAACTGTCTTACGAAGAGATCCCAGTTCCAACCCTAGAACCAGATGAAGTGCTGGTGCAGGTGCGGGTTGTGGGATTGTGTCAGTCAGATATTAAGAAAATTCGTTATCCACTATATGAACCGCCGCGCATTTTCGGACATGAAACTGCCGGCACGATCGCAGCATTAGGCAATGATGTCAAAGGTTGGCAAGTTGGACAACGAGTAGCGGTGATGCACCATATCCCCTGTATGCGTTGCGCCTACTGCCTAAGTGATAATTTCTCCATGTGTGATGTTTACAAAAACATTTCCACAACCGCAGGCTTTAACGCCAGTGGCGGCGGTTTTGCCGATTACGTCAAGGTTCCCGGACATATTGTGCAAAACGGCGGGCTGATTCCGATCCCCGATCGCATTAGTTTTGAAGAAGCAAGTTTTGTAGAACCAACTAACTGCTGCTTGAAAGCTGTGAAAAAAGCCCAAATTGCCCCAGGACAAACTGTATTAGTTACTGGGGCAGGGCCGATTGGGTTAATGTTTATCATGTTGGTGAAGTATTTCGGAGCAAAAGCGATCGCTACCGATTTACTGCCATCTAGAATTGAAAAAGCCTTGAGTGTCGGTGCAGAGGCGGCTTTTGATGCGCGTGATGCCGATTTACCCGCTAAAATCTCTGCCTTAACTGGTGGACTAGGTGTTGATGTTACCCTGCTAGCTGTTCCTAGTGAGAAAGCCTTCTTTCAAGCCCTTGATAGTACCCGCAAAGGTGGCAAAATCTTGTTTTTCGCCGAATTCCCCGATGAGGTAGAAATTCCCATTAACCCTAATATCCTCTATCGTCGAGAAATTGACTTGATAGGTAGTTATAGCTCATCTTATCGGCTTCAGAGTCTCTCAGCTGATATTGTATTTAATCAGCGAATTGACGTGCAAGCATTAATTAGCGATCGCTATCCATTAAAAGATTTATCAACAGCTGTGGAGCAAGCGATCGCACCCACACCGGATACTTACAAAATCCTAATTTATCCGTAAATGGGGGATGAGGGGGATGAGGAATAAGAAATAGTAGTAATGACTTCCTCATCTCCCCTTACTCCCTCATCTCCCCATTAGCCCAAACAAAATGCTTATTACCCTACTTTTCGTTGCCCTACTAGCTTTCTACGTCGCCTGGAATCTCGGAGCAAACGATGTCGCTAACGCGATGGGAACCTCTGTCGGTTCCAAAGCTGTTACTCTCAAACAGGCATTAATTATTGCTGGGGTATTAGAGTTTACGGGTGCTGTATTGTTTGGGCATGAGGTAACGGAAACTCTCGCAACAAAAATTGCCAATCCCGCTTTATTCGCAGCTACACCGCAAATATTCGTTATTGGGATGGTAACGGTACTAATTTCGTGTGGTGTGTGGTTGCAAATTGCTACATCACGCGGTTTACCAGTCTCATCTTCTCATGCCGTTGTTGGTGCGATCGCTGGATTTAGTTGGGTAGCTTTAGGAGTAAATGCAATTGATTGGTCATCAATTGGCTTGATTAGCATTGGCTGGATTTTAACGCCGTTAATTAGTGGTGCGATCGCTGCTTTATTTTACAGTCTAATCAAGCACTGGATTTTAGATCAACCCGATCAAGTAGTGCAGTTACAAGAATGGATTCCCTGGTTGAGTACTGCGTTACTAAGCGTATTCGGCATAATCGTATTACCATCGCTAACTGAACCGTTAACCAATTTTGTCATAGAGCAAGTTGGTTTTCCGATCCCTGCTTACGACATCCCCCTGTTAACCGGTGCAATCGCAGTAATTGGACTTACAATCATTAGTTGGCGACAATTGGCAGACTTAGGGAAAACAGAGCAAACAGAAGAGTCTACCCAATCCCCCATGTCCAATCCCGTAGAAAGATTATTCGCCCGATTCCAACTGATAAGTGCTTGTTTTGTAGCCTTTGCTCATGGTTCTAATGATGTGGGAAATGCGATCGCTCCTTTAGCTGCGATCGTCTACATCAATCGCACTGGTAGCGTACCTATAGATGGGATCACTATCCCTATTTGGATTTTAATCCTTGGGGGTGCTGGTATTGTTGGTGGTTTAGCTGTCTGGGGTAAAAAAGTCATCGCCACTATTGGCGAAAACATTATTGCCTTGCAACCTAGTAGTGGATTTTGTGCCGAACTTGCTACTGCTACCACCATCCTCATCGCCTCCCGGCTAGGTTTACCAGTCTCCACATCCCACGCTCTCGTCGGCGGTGTAGTTGGTATTGGACTAGTGCAAAACATCAAGTCAATTAAGTTGCAAACACTAAAAGGCATTGCCGCCGCATGGCTAATTACAATCCCCGTGAGTGCTATCCTCAGCGCTGCTATCTTTAGCATCGCCCGAATTTTATTCCGCTAAGAATTATGAATATTTTCCTAACTTTTTCCTCTACTGCATCTACTCAAAGTAGAACCTAGACTGCGATAACGCCAAAAAAGCGTGTTTTTGCAGAAATGCTGCTCATTCATTAGAATGTTGTGCAGGGGATAGCGTAACTCTAAGTTTCCACAGAAAGATACTTTAATCTCCATTTAGAGATATAAACTGTCATACAAGTTACATTCCACAGGAATTTACAGTTAGTTTCGCAAGTCAGATAACTTCGCGCCTACGCGCACGCATCGGTAAGTCTTTGACAATTACTATTGGCCGCAAAACAAGAAATATTTATTTGGAGTGAGATTTATTTAAAAGTAAAAATCTCATTGGCAAGTAATTGATGTAAATTAAACTGAATCAAA
>CAZZZY010000353.1:0-6545 GCA_964658545.1 uncultured Acetobacteraceae bacterium
TTACGAATTACACCTCGGTGGGTTGATATTCTTGTTGTCTTTCCACAAACGCCTGGACACGGGTACGGTAATTTCTCACAGTCTCATCTACCCATTCGCGATCGTTGCTGTTTGCATACAAATGCACCAGTGGTTCGCTGGCATCTGGTAAAACTAACAGCCAACTGTCATCATAAGGCTGACAGATTTTCACCCCATCGATGAGTTCTAGGTTTTGGGCTGGGTGAGTTTCTACTAAGTAACGCATCAAAGCACCCTTGGCTGTCCACGGACAGCGGACTGTATAAGTTTTGTGAATTACACGGGGCAATTCTGACCGCGCAACAGCAAGCGATCGCTCCTGTATAGTCAACATCTCAATGATCTTCGCAATGCAAAACATAGAATCAAATCCCGGATGCAGTTGCGGGAAAATAAAACCAGTCTCTCCACTACCTCCTATTACCACATTCGGGTATTTTTGACAAGCCTCCATTAAAGCTGTAGGATTGGCTTTGGTGCGAATCACCTTGCCATCATGACGACGGGCCACTTGTTCAATAGCACTAGAAGCATGAACGGGAACGACTACTGTTCCTCTGGGGTTAGCTGTCAGAATCATGTCTACCATCAGTGCTGTTAAAGTTTCCCCACGAATTGAGTAGCCTGATTCATCAACTAAAATCAGCTGTTCTCCATTAGCTGATACTTGCACACCAAAGTTAGCTTTCAATGCTTCCACTACATGACCTAATTGAGTCAGCAGTCCTTCGCGGTCAGCTACGGACATCGCTGTTTTATTGACACTGGCATTCAATACCACTGCATCAGCACCAAATTTATCCAACATTTGGGGTAAAACTGCCCCCGATACGGCATACACATAGTCAATTACCACTTTTGCCCGACTATTGCGGAGTGTATGAACGTGCAAAAGTTTCTCAAAAGCAGTGCAGTAGCGATCCATCACTTGGCTGGGGTAAGACACATCACCAATTTCATGAATTAGCGCCCGTCGCATATCCTCCTTAAAGTAAGCGCCTTCAATTTTCTTTTCTAGGGCTTTGGTGATATTAATGCCTTTGGCATCCATGAATTCAATCAGAATGTAGTCAGGGCGATCGGGGTGTACCCGCACATGGATACCACCAGCTACCGACATTGTGGGTATAACCGTGCGGGCGATGGGGATAGCTGTAGCATCGAGGTTTTGAATATCAACACCTACTGACATTAAACCAGCAATGAGCGATCGCGTCACCATCCGAGAGATATTACGCTGGTCACGAGAAACCGTTACCTTAGAACCAGGTTTCAAAGTAGAACCGTAAGCAGCTCCCAATTTCACGGCAAATTCTGGGGTGATGTCGATATTAGCTAATCCTTGTACACCGCGTTGTCCAAATAAATTCCGTTGGGCGGTGTTTCCCCAAATCAAGTTAATGTTTAAAACTGCTCCTGACTCAATCTTTTTACTCGGCCAAACACGCACACCAGGGCTAATTTGGGCTTCTTCTCCCACCGTAGAAAGGGAACCCACAACAGCAGCTTCTAATACATGGGCGCGGCGGTCTACACGAGCGCCACGGGAAATTACACAGGCAGAAAGATGTGCTTCATCGCCAATAAATGCCCCATTCCACACTATGGGACGTTTGAGATTCGCATCAGCGCCAATAGTGACATTATCCCCAATTACGGTTCCGGCCTCAATCTGGACTCTTGCCCCGATACGGCAATTGTCACCAATCACCACTGGGGTTTCAATCACAGCCGTTTGGTCGATGTAAGTATTTTGACCTACCCATAATTCATGAGAAACCTCTTTGTAGGCAAAATCGAGATTTACTTTCCGATCTAATGCATCATACTGAGCTTCCCGATAAGCATCTAAGTGACCAACATCGCACCAGTAACCTTGAGCGACGTAACCATACATTGGCTCATCTTTTGCGAGTAGTAAGGGGAATAAGTCTTTGGAAAAGTCGCATTCCATGTTTGCTGGCAGATATTCCAAAACTTCTGGTTCGAGAATGTAAGTACCAGTGTTGACGGTATCGGAAAAAATTTCACTACTAGAGGGCTTTTCTAAAAATCGCCGAATTCGTCCTTCCTCATCGGTAATCACCACCCCAAATTCAATCGGGTTAGGAACTCTGGTCAAAATCAAAGTAGCTTTTGACTTATTTTGTTTGTGAAATGCGATCGCAGCCGTGAGGTCAAAATCTGTTATGCTATCGCCGCTAATGACTAAAAAGGTTTCATCCAGGAGTTCGGCAATGTTTTTCACACAGCCTGCTGTACCCAATGGCTGATCTTCTTCGACAGCATAGGTCATCTGAACGCCAAAATCGCTGCCATCTTGAAAATAGTCTCGCAAGACATCAGGCAAATAATGCAGTGTCGCAATAACTTCTGTTATTTGATGTCTTTTGAGGAGATTGATAATATGTTCGGCAATTGGTCGATTTAGGATGGGCACCATCGGTTTGGGCAGATCGCAAGTTAACGGGCGAAGCCGCGTTCCCGAACCCCCTGCCATCAATACTGCACGCATAAATTCTCCTTAACTAATTACAGCCTTTGCTGCTTGAAAACGTATCAGATAAATTTTGTTCTTCTTTCTTTAGTCTCCTATGGATATCGATATTTGAGGAACTTCCACAAGATGCATCTGTATTGGGCATGGGGCAAAACAGTGCTGAGTCATGAGTCCTGTTAGCGATAGCAGGGCATTTAGCCCGTACTATAGCGGTTCTCAATTGCATAGAATACAGACCTAACAAGAACAGCCCCAACCCTTGTAGCGTTGGGGAGTAAGACTTAAAGCCTCTCTCCTAAAAGGAGATTCAAACATCCTCTGAGGATGAAAAATATTTTCGTAAGATGCTTGATTATTCTGGGTGTCTGTGATACTTTTTTCTTTACATCCTAAAATAACTGTAAACCTATCAAGTTACCGTAGTAAATTGATATCATTAACATAGTCGATCTAAAACGGCTGTTGAGTCTATTAGAAGCAGGTCAGTTGCGTTCTTACATTGATTTAGAAGCTTCTGGAACACAAATAGCTGATGTCGTCCAATAACTACTCAGAATAATTCGTAATTAATTCCCTTTTCATGCACTCATTTATGGAGAAAGACTAATTTTCTTACTTGTTGCAATCAAGCAGATTTATCAGTGGGGTGATAATTACGAATTATGCTGAATTTTGGTTCAAACTAGATCAGCTTGTGGCGGCTAGTAATCTCAAGATAGATCGTCCAAAAGGGACATCACATCCACGTTATCCATCTTTCGTTTATCCGCTGGACTATGGATATTTACAAAATACTCACTCTGGAGATGGAAATGATATTGATATCTGGATAGGTAGCTTGTCTAGTCAAACAGTAACTGCTGTTATTTGTAGTGTTGACTTGGAAAAGCGAGATACAGAAATCAAGATACTTCTGGGTTGTACATCAGAGGAAAGTTCAGCCATCTTGGATATCCATAATACAGGTTCTCAATCGGCAATATTATTGGTTCGCAAGTAAATTACATTTGAGCGTAACTTTGTATGAGCTTAGAACTCAAACTATCAGGTAAAACAGCGATTGTCACAGGAGGAAGTGCGGGAATTGGTTTAGCCACCGCCAAAGCGCTCTATAGTGAGGGTGTAAATGTTGCGATCGCAGCCCGCAATCAAGAAAGACTAGAAAATGCTATAGCTGAAATCCAGTCCCTACCTACGCCAGGGGCGAAAGTTATTGCTATCAGCGCTGATCTCACCAAAGCAGAGGATGTTGAGAAAGTTGTCTCCACAACATTGACCCAGTTTAATCAGATTGATATCTTGATTAATAACGCTGGTTCAGCCCGTGCTGGGTCTTTCCTCGAATCCACTGATGATTTATTTTTGGATGCCTGGAACTTAAAATTATTGGGCTATATCCGCTTAGTTAGAGCCGTTGTCCCCCATCAAAAAAGTCGGGGTGATGGACGGATTGTCAATATAGTTGGTGGTGCAGGGCGTACACCTCGCCCTAACTTCCTAGCTGGTGGTACAAGCAATGCTGCTTTACTAAACTTCACAAAGGGCATTTCTAAAGAGTTAGCCGAGTACAACATTCGCATTAATGCCATATCACCCGGTGCTACAGCTACTGAACGCGCCGAAACTTTAGCTCGGCAGAACGCCCAAGCGCAAGGGATCACCGTTGAGCAAGTAAAGGCACAAAACATCCAAAGTATTCCTTTAAAAAGAATCGCCCAGCCAGAAGAAATTGCGGCGCTGGCGCTATTTTTGGTGTCTGATTTAGCTGCATCGATTACAGGAACAGAGATTATCGTTGATGGCGGCTCTACCCCTGGTATTTAGCAGTTGAATTGTCAATTTTAGATTTTGAATTTTGGATTGAAGGAAAAATCCAAAATTGCAAGGGCTAATCCTAAACATAAACTTCTTGGAGATAAAAACATGGGTTCTCAATACTTTGATATCAAACCAGTTGCAGGACGTATCGGTGCTGAAATTATCGGTGTTAATCTAAGTTCTAACCTCAGCGACGACATCATCAAAGATATTCGCAAGACTCTAGTCAAACAGAAAGTAATCTTTTTCCGTGGTCAGCAACAGCTTGACGCTGATGGACAAGTTGCCTTTGCTCGTCGTTTTGGTGAAGTCACTACAGCCCACCCCACCGTACCATCGCTTCCAGAAAACCCAGAAGTTTTAGACCTGAATTATGGGCGCACCACTTCCCGCGCCAATAACTGGCATACCGATGTGACATTTGTAGACCGTCCTCCTCTCGGTTCTGTCTTACGAGCGCTTGATATTCCCCCGACTGGTGGCGATACAATCTGGGCAAACTCGGTGACTGCATACCAAGATTTACCTAACCATCTGCGTAATCTCGCGGATCAACTTTGGGCAGTACACAGCAACGCCTACGACTATGCAACTGGATTCGACCTACCTGAAGATGTCAAAGCTCAACGGGCTGTCTTCACCTCCACTGTATACGAGACTCTGCATCCAGTTGTACGCATCCATCCTGAATCTGGGGAGCCTGGGCTATTCATCGGCGGATTTGTGCGCCAGTTCCGTAACTTATCAACAACTGAATCAGATGATATTCTGCGGCTATTACAAGCTTATGTAACACGTCCTGAGAATACAGTCCGTTGGCGTTGGCAAGTTGGTGATGTAGCCTTTTGGGACAATCGGGCTACTCAACATTATGCGATCGCAGATTACGGCGACCAGCCCCGCCACGTTCAACGAGTGACAATTGTCGGCGATCTTCCAGTCGGCATTGATGGTAAACAAAGTGAGGCTATCAAGGGAGATGCTTCTAAGTACAACCGACGTGAGGCGGTAACTGCGTAATACTTGGGTATTGGGCATTGGGCAAAACTTAAAAACAGTGAATAGTTTTCAGTTATCAGAAATCATCGGCGGATGGTGGGGGATTTAAACCCGTCACCAACGCCTACCACCAATTGGTGTGGTGTTTCCCCCTTAACTGATAACTGTTAAATCTGGTATCTAAATGACGATCGCACTTTTTCATGAAACTCTTTTATACACCTAACTCTCCCTACGCACGCATAGCACGGGTAACTGCACTAGAACTGAATCTGTGCGATCGCATCGAAATGGAAAAAGTTATTGTACGAGATCCGAACAGCGACCTACTGAATTACAACCCAACAGGTAAAGTTCCTACTCTAGCAACTGATGATGGATTTATTTTGAGTGAAACACGCATAATATGCGTTTATCTGAATAACTTAAATCCTGAAATTAAACTAGTTGCTGACGTTTCTCATGGCTTTTTACAGCAACTTGAAGGTATGACTGGTGGGTTTATAGATGGCATTGCTGTTTGGGTGCGGGAGTTAAGACGTCCTCTCAACGAGCAGTCTTCTGGGGTGATCGAGTTAGAGCGATGGCGGGCATTGAGAATTTTAGACTATTTCGAGAAGATATCAGATAAATTCGACCAAACTCCTAAACTTTGTCAAATAACTCTGGCCTCTGCACTTGGACTAGAGATTCGCCTTCCTCAGCTACAATGGCGACAGAAATATCCAAAACTTGCTCAATGGTACGACGAATTCTCTAAACGCTCCTCCATGCAAGTAACAATACCAGAGTCTTATAGCGGTTCTCGGCCCTTGTGAGGTACAAGAACGTGTATTCTATAACCCAATACGCTTGGGTTAAGGGTTTTTTTCCTTCTCTTTGTGTACTCTGTGTCTGGAGTGGTACCCTGCGGGTACTCCGTTGGAGAACTCGTTCATAGAGTAGGCGCTTTGCGTCTACGTTAAAAAAATTGACTTTAACAAAGAGTTTTAGCCTTAACTAAACCGTATTGTTCTATAATCAACTAGTACGTCACGGCGGAAATAAGCCACCCATTTAAAATCGCTAGACATACTACAAAATCAGCGTTCTTTCTTTTTACTTTTGCCAAGTTGTACTAGTACGTCACGGCGTAAATAAGCTACCCATTCTAAACCAACGAAACGCTTACACTGTATACCTGCTTGAATTTGGAATTTGGAATTCC
>CAZZZY010000354.1:0-6542 GCA_964658545.1 uncultured Acetobacteraceae bacterium
CTTTTTTGGCTTTGTCTTTGGAAAAATTAAACATGATTTTCAATTGATAAAACAACAACTAAATAATATTTAATTATATTCAAGAAGTAGCTGCTTTATTACTATTTTTAAACTTTAAAGGGATTAAAAGTGACAAAAATATGAGCATCTGTAACTATTGCATTGGCTCCATACTTCTGTGTTATTTTTATTAGTTACAAGTTAGTCGTACTAAGAACAAACATAGGGTAGGCAATGCTACCCACCCTACAAAAATTGCTAACTTAGGTGTGATCATCTGATAGATGATCAACTGCAACCGTATAATTGCGTCCTTCCCATTTGCTGCTTTCAATCCAGAAAAAGGTAAAATTGATTGGCTGTTGCTGATTATCAGAAATAGATATATCTACAAAATTAACTCCTAATTTTGTAGAAGTAGCAGGTGTATCTTTTACGGTTTGCCAATTATCATTTGACCAGTGCAACTGAAAAGAGGCTAAAGCGTGAATTCGCAATGTATAACCTTTTTTAATTTTGTCTATTTGACGGTTAAACTTCCAAATTTCCAACGATTTACACTCTCGTCTTTCGCCTAGATATCGATTCGCCACCTGTGGAATCAAATCAAATACCTGACCATCATGATTTGACCGCAACATCTTGATATACTCCGAATGTGCCCACATCAAAGGCATTGCTGAACCTGTTGGTTTTCCTAAACACATATGGTTTTCCGGTCTATCTGTTTCATCCCAAACCTGTTCGGGTAGTAAACAAGTATCTGATGCAAATCCTTCCATCGCCTTAATATATGTTTTGACATCGCCGCCTGCGGCTAATTCATAATGTCCCCGTTCTCCTGTTAAGAGAGGCCAAGCGCGTCCCTTACCAAAATCGGTATAAGGACTGCCGTCTTCTTGCTGTCCGTAACCGTCGTGGTTGTAACGATGCCAACAAGGCCCAACAGGTGTATCTACTTTTAAAACTGCATCAATTACTTTGACAGAATCAACAATAATTGGGTCATCAGGTTTGCGAATTCCATAGCGGACTAATTGCAAAAATCCGCCATCAACAATTTCTTTCGCGGGAAATTCTGACGGTTCACTAGGAGATTGACTGCTGAGAAAAAGAGTTCCTTGGTTAGGATTTTCATTGGGTTGAGGATTATTAATATCTGTAGGAGTAATCCGAATGTAATGGCGTTTGATTCCAGAAACTAAAGTTCCTTCAGTAGTAACTGTCCAAGCTTCGATGTGAGATTCTAAAAAATCAGCGTATTCTTCTATAAAGTTTGCTGTTGCTTCATCGCCACGTTCACGAACAAATTGAGCAGCACAGATTAAGGCGGCAATATTTGATGCTAATGTTGATGGTGAATAACCGCTATTTTCTTCCCAGCGTTCTTGTTGGGTAGCTGGGCCGTGACGAATTAAATAACCAGCCGCCCGTAAAATCATGGGATAAATATCAAAGTTTAAACAAGTTTTTTGCTGGTGCAATAGCCATGCTAACAGAATGGGAAATGCCACCTCGTCAAGCTGGATACCTGTCCAATAAGGTTTACCATCAACCCAGAAATTTTGGGGAAAACCGCCATCTTCCTGCTGACTAGTGGCGAGATAAATTAGCGATCGCACTGCTGTATCTGTTTCACCAGCAGCCACTAAACCTGATACACTGCTAACCATATCCCGCGTCCAGACAAGGTGATATCCTCCTTGGTCTTGGTCGGACTTGGCTTCACCCCAAGGGATAGCCAGAGATGCAATTAATGCACCGGGATAAGTCTTGTCTTCGTGTGCCAACAACAGACTAATGCTGTTGTGATACAACTTACCCTGATCATAATAACTATTTTCTAATGCTTTGATGCTGTCGCGCGATCGCTTCCACTGTTCGTTATATTGCTGCTTCTGCTTTTCAAAAGGAATATTCAGCGATTGAAATAGTGTGGAAATTGCGTTGTGCAGATTTGTCCCAAATGCCAGTCCTAAAGTAAACTCTTTAGTGCTATCTAAATTTAGTTCTCCAGTTAATGCTATGTTGCCATCTACAGCACTATCAAACTCCCAATCCATCTGAAAGTTATCAGCTAAATCTGTCCAACCGTCACTTTCACCAACGTAGCCACAAGAAATCCGGGTAAAGGGAATTGTTGCACCCAGCGCTAACCATGTTCCTCCTTTCTCGGCTGTGAGAATCCGATGTCCAGCAACTTGTACAGCGTAACCATTATTACCTCTACCTCCAACTTCTAGATGCGGCGCACACAAAGCGTATAGCTGGAGTTGGGAAATAAAATCGCTATCTCCTGTTAACTTTGTGTGTTGTAAGATACAGGATAAATGCGGGTCAGCAATTACTTCTTTGATGACAGCATAACGCCCTTGTGGATCGGAATTAGTGATGCGATATCCTAAACCATGAGTCCACATCGGTTCAACTTTTGATTCCAGATGGCGTTTCTCTTCGTGAAAAAAGCTTTTTCCATCAGAAATTAAATACTGTAAATCCCGAACTTGGGGTTTATCTACTGTGGGATGGTAGACCTCAGTGACAACGCCGTTCCAGATAGTAAACCAAATGTCACTAGAGGTAGAGTAAGCTGTTCCGACTCCATCTTTATTGGCATGAGTCCATCGAGGATCGATACCCGGTGAGCCAAAAGCCTGTCCTTGACCAAGAATTTTCATATCAATTTTGAGTAGCTTTTTGATTATTTTTTGATTCTGCGGTTAATGCTTTCCAAGCAGATCTAGTTAATCCTGTGAGCAAATTCCATTTATCTAGTTTGCTGCTGTGATTGATGCCTTGATGCAACTTTCGAGCTACTTCAGTACGAATATCTGACTCAGTGATTCTGTCATCTTCATGCTTTTGATGTCCATATCGCTGAGGTTGAGCTTGATGATTCAAATAAGCCCCCAGTGCTACCAAAGCAACGCCAGCACCTAATCCCAAAACAAGCCAATCTTGATTTTCAGTTGCCCAAAGTTGAGCGCTGTAGTCCTGCGCTTGCTCATCAAATCTACCATGAGCGCCGCGATCGCCTGGTAGGGGTTCCCACAAGTTGCTCAGACGATTCTGACTTTCTGGTTCTTCTGTCTGCTGACTCTTGTATCCAGTCTTACCGAGATAGCGATCTAGTATTCCGGGGGCGACTTTTGTGCCCAAGATGGCCTCAACTGTCGAACTACCTACATAAAGTTCGCGCCGTTTGTGGGTTGCAGCCCAGACGATCGCTTCCGCCGCAACTTCTGGTTGGAAAATTGGCGGTACTGGCTGGGATTTATTAGGCATATTGTTCTCGATCCAGTCAAACTGCGGCGTGTTCACGGCTGGCATTTGCACCATTGTGATGTGAACGTTGCTGCCATCGTGGTGTAGTTCGCAACGGATGGAATCTGTGAACCCACGGATGGCAGACTTAGCACCACAATAGGCTGACTGTAAGGGAATTGAGCGATAAGCAAGGGCAGAACCGACTTGGACAATTGTGCCGCGATCGCGTGACTTCATCCGCCGCAATGCTGCCATTGTTCCATATACATATCCTAAATATGTCACTTCGGTAACGCGCCGAAATTCCTCTGGTTTAATTTCTACAAATGGTGACAAAATCGATGCCATTGCATCATTGACCCAGATATCTATCGGGCCAAACTCTTTCTCGACCGCCGCCGCCGCCGCTTCGACTTGTTCGGGGTCGGAAACATCTGTTGGTAGCACCAATGCTTTACCACCCGCCGCCTCGACTTCCTGACGCGCACCTTCTAGTCCATCATGACTGCGGGCGACTAGTCCAATGTATGCTCCTCGCTTGGCAAATGCGCGGACGGTGGCTCTTCCTATACCGGCTGAGGCTCCGGTAATAACAACAACTTCAGGTTTTGATACACTCATAACTTACTTCTCTCAGGAATAGGTTTTTCAATAAAATAACTAACAACATTATTTGTATCTCTTCTAGAAGAATTATTTTTAATTACTTTTGTATTTAATTTTTGACAGCTATTTTTGTGATTCTGGAATCACTTTAGAGGTTTGTAAGAATAAATGCTTCTAGCCATTGGAATAATAAATATCTCTACCGAAAGAACTATAAATTTTTCATCACGATTTCATTATTTATATAAGACTCATGTTGGATTTTTGCTCCCGCTAGTACAAAGAAGAAGCCTTCTTACCTCTTGCCTAATGTATTCCGAGGGTTAATCTGCGATAAAATTATTAAAAATATTCGTAGATAAGAAGAAAAGTAAATAAGGAGTGGGGAGTGGGAAAAAGCTTTTACCCTTGATCTAATTTCCTTTAACAGAACGTTAATTATAAGTAAAGAAGGCTTTTAGCACTGGGTTGACTATGCGGCTGATATTAGTTGAGGATGAAGCAGATTTAGGTGCAGCAATCAAACAAGTCCTGAGTCATGAGGCGTATATAGTTGACTGGTTTCTAGATGGTACTCAGGCATGGCAATATTTAGAAACTGGCTGGACTGAGTACACACTTGCGATTTTTGATTGGATGCTGCCTGGAGTTTCGGGGATAGAGTTGTGTAAATGGTTGCGATCGCGCCAATTAACTCTACCTGTATTAATGCTAACGGCTAAAGACCGAATGGAGGAAAAGATTATTGGTCTAGATAGCGGTGCAGATGATTATTTAGTTAAACCCTTTGATATGGCAGAGCTGCTAGCAAGATTGCGGGCATTACAACGGCGATCCTCTTACGTAGGAGCAACGCTAACACCTCAAGTCCAACCCCGACGCTTACAAGTAGGTTGTCTGACACTCAATTACAGCACTCATCAACTTACTCGCCAGTATTATGACGGAGAAAATCAAGTATTCTCTTTAACTGTCAAGGAATTTCAATTGTTAGAATATTTCATGAGACATCCTAACCAAATTGTCAGCCGCGACCAAATTATTAATCAGCTTTGGGAAATTGGTGCAGAACCAGTTAGCAATGTCGTAGCAGCACAAATTCGCTTATTGAGACGCAAATTAGGAGAAGAAGAGAACGAATCTTTGATTGAAACTGTTTATGGTGTGGGCTATCGTCTCAATATTCCATCTGCGGAAATAAGCAAATGATTTCTGCTAACTGGACAGTGACACTTTCACCAAGGTTATAAAAATATGGAACGCAATCCCATTTTCCACCAGACTCGGTTGCGCCTGGCAGCTTGGTATACCCTCGTCATGGGCGGTATTTTAGGGCTATCTAGTTTGGGGGTTTATAGTGTGGTTGCCCATGCCTACTATGAAACCATAGACCAGGGATTGCAATCAGTCGCAAATGCACTCCATAAAAGCATTGAACCGGCTTGGCAACAACCCGGACAATTACAACGCCTGAATAAAGAATTTTCTTTAGAATTATGTGTGGCTCAGACAAATTGTTTGCCTAAAACAACAGCTATTAAAAAATCAATCACAGAGGCGGCGAATCCAGTTAATTACTATATACGCTTATTGGATCGCTCAGGAAAACTTTTTGCTAGTGGAGGTATTGAATTTGACAAGTTACCGATTACCTCAGAATTACAGTATTGGCAAATCTTAACAGATTATTCTGGCGATCGATACCGCGAAATCACTTTACCTTTGTATACTCAAAAACAGGTTTCGGGTTATCTACAAGTAGCGCGTAGTATTACTGATTTAGACCAACATCTTACTTATTTAAGATTAGCTTTGGTGTTGGGATTGCCAATTTCCATGATTTTCGTTGGGTTGTCTAGTTGGTGGTTGGCAGGAAGGGCAATGCAACCTGTATATCTTTCCTACCAACAAATGCAACAATTTACTGCTGATGCTGCCCATGAGTTTCGTACACCTTTAGCAGCAATGTACTCTACTATTGAAGCTGCTATCAAGTTACAGCAAGAACCAAAATCCAATGGGGGAATTTTAGATGTACTCAAACGCCAAAATCGGCGACTATCACAATTAGTAGGAGATTTGCTGTTATTAACGAGGATAGATCAAAAACAACTAACAGGAGAATATCAGTCTTGCTGTTTGAATGATTTAATTAGCGACTTAATTGAGGAATTAGCATTTTTAGCAGTAGAAAATAAAGTCAATCTCTCTAAACAGGTGCAAGTCTCAGAAAAACTGTATGTGATGGGAAATGAAGAACAGCTTTATCGCTTAATTTCTAACTTAATTGCCAATGCAATTCAAGCCACATCTAGCGGTGGAAAAGTCACGGTTTTTTTGGAAAAAAGTGAGCTTTATGCCATGATTAAAATTCAAGATACAGGAATTGGTATTGCTGTTGAACATCAACAGCGAATTTTTGATCGCTTCTACCGAGTAGATCGCGACCGCTCTCGTACCTCTGGCGGTTCGGGTTTGGGATTAGCCATCGCCATTGCGATCGCCAGAGCGCATAAAGGCAATATTCACGTTCAAAGTCAACCTGGGCTAGGTAGTATATTTACAGTTCGACTTCCTCTTTCATCGTGATTTCTTGGAAATAAATGTTGCTATCTAGTGCATTATTTATCTTGATAACGATATTCTATGCTAAAGCTTTTGTTTAAAAT
>CAZZZY010000355.1:0-6531 GCA_964658545.1 uncultured Acetobacteraceae bacterium
GGCTGATTGCTGGACTTTTGCCTGGGCAAAGAAAATTTTGCCTGTTAATCTCTTAGCGATTTTAAAAGTAAAGCTCTAATCCGTTTTTAGTATCAATCAATAAATAGTGTTGTTTACTGGTTTGGGTGCGCGTTGGCACTAAGCGCTTTTATTTATCGTGGTTTACTCGCTACCCACTAGCCATTATTTTTTCCTAGCCAGTCATTTTGGGGTTGATTATCCATTTGTGCTAGCGGTTATTCTACCTGTGGCATAATTATATTATTTTACCACGCTCCAGACCAAAAATTAATTCTGAATGCGGTTAAAACCGCACGAGTCGCTGTTCCCAAGACCCAAATCTTTTTCTTGCAGCATATACCTAAAAGCTCGTGGTTTTGTGCTTATGGCATTGATAGTCAAGACTTAACTATACTACCAGAGAAATTGGTGATTTCTCATACAAAAATTGATTTCAGGACTTACGCACTTTACAAATAACCTATGATGTGCATTAACGTAAACACGCTGTTTCAGGTTTTTCATTGATGGTAAATAGACCCGCATCGTAGGGGCAATTCATGAATTGCCCCTACGATCTATCTGGTTTTTCCAATCATCTATACTTGGTCTTTCCTGTCAACGCGTAAGTCCTAGATTTTTGTCTAAGTACCAATGACCAACGACTCTTAATTATGGATTTAATTCTTTGCCACACAACAGCAGATTTTGACGCACTAGGAGCAGCAGTAGGGTTAACGCGCCTGCTACCGGGAAGTAAGATTGTGCTGACTGGTGGTTCTCACCCTCCTGTACGGGATTTTTTAGCATTGCATCGGGATGAATATCCGCTGATTGAACGCCGTTCAGTGAATCCGAAAAAAATTCGTTCTCTGAGTGTGGTGGATACGCAACAGCGCGATCGCTTGGGTAAAGCTGCCGATTGGTTAGATTTACCCGATATTAGAGAGATTATAGTTTATGACCATCACTTAGGACAAGAATCAGACATTTCCGCCACGCGATCGCATATTTCTTCAGTAGGAGCTACTACAACTTTAATCGTCGAGAAATTGCAGCAACAACAAATTTCCCTGACTCCTGCCGAAGCTACAGTGATGGCTTTGGGTATCCACGTTGACACTGGCTCTTTGACCTTTGACCAGTCCACACCACGGGATGCCTTAGCTTTGGCTTGGTTGATGGAACAAGGTGCCAGTTTGTCGGTAATTTCTACTTACCGTGACCCTGGCTTGTCTTTACAATTGCAGCAGCTATTAACTGAGGCGCTGGAAAATTTAGAATATCTTTGTCTACGTGGATATACGATTGCTTGGGTAACTCTGAAAACAGATGGTTTTGTGCCAGGATTATCGAGTCTGGCTTCGGAACTTGTGGAATTAACCGAAATTGATGCCATACTGTTGGCGAATGAATATCCTTTAGGTGAAAGTGATTCACGCTTAACAGTAATTGGGCGATCGCAAATTCCTAAAACGAATCTTAACCTATTATTCCAAATTCTCGGAGGCGGCGGTCATGCGCAAGCCGCATCACTAAATCTAAGAGGAGTTGATTCACAAGCAATATTAAAACAACTCCTTGATGGGATAAAAGCACAAATTCCCCATCCCCCCACAGCTAGGGATTTGATGTCTTCTCCTGTCCGCACGATTCTGCCTGAAACCACAATTGCCGAAGCACAGCGCATTTTGTTGCGCTATGGACACTCTGGTTTATCTGTAGTCGATACTCAAGGGCAACTAGTGGGTATTATTTCGCGGCGGGATCTTGATATTGCCCTGCACCACGGATTTGATCATGCGCCAGTCAAGGGCTACATGACAAGAAATGTGAAAACAATTACACCAGATACGACACTACCACAAATTGAGTCGCTGATGGTGACTTATGATATCGGGCGTTTACCAGTATTGGAAAATGGGCAGTTAGTTGGTATCGTCACTCGTACTGATGTCTTCAAAATTCAAAAGTCCTCTCAGCACTGAGTTGCAAAATCACCTTGCTCCTCAGTTATGGCAATTGCTCACCATAGCATCGCAAGAAGCAGAAAAACGGGGTTGGCATCTTTATCTGGTAGGGGGTGCGGTGCGGGATTTGCTGTTAGCTAACACAGCAGGTAGCTTGATGATTAAAGATATTGACCTAGTAGTTGATGGCTTTCACAAATCAGCAGATGTTGGTGCTGGCGTGGAACTAGCAAAAGCACTCCAACAACTTTACCCGACGGCTCGTTTAGAAATCCACGGGGCTTTTCAAACTGCTGCTTTGTTGTGGCATAAAGACCCAGAATTAGATTCTCTATGGGTAGATATTGCCACAGCGAGGACAGAATTTTATCCTTACCCGGCGGCGAATCCAGAGGTTGAGGCGAGTTCTATTCGTCAAGACTTGTATCGTCGAGATTTTACCATCAATGCGATCGCCTTGCGCCTCACTAATCCCCGTGCTGGTGAATTACTCGATTTCTTTGGCGGTTTAATCGATTTACAAGCTAAACAAATTCGGGTTTTACACGCCAACAGCTTTATCGAAGATCCCACCCGCATTTATCGCGGCGTGCGCTTTGCGGTGCGCTTCGGATTTCAGATTGAACCGCAAACTGAAGAGTTTATCCGCTATGCCATCAATAGTGGCGTTTACGATCGCACTTCCCAAGAGAATACCAAAACTCCAGCCCTGCAAACTCGACTCAAAACAGAATTAAAACACATCCTAGAAGCCCCCTACTGGAAATCGGCTTTGCAGTTACTCGATAATTTAGGGGCGTTGCAATGTATCCATCCTACCCTCAAACTAGATGGGTCACTCCTGCGGCAATTACGTTTGTTAGAACGTTGTTTGCGGCGATTTGATGCTGAACAAAGTCTCATTCATTGGCAAATGCGTCTAGAGGCATTAATCGCTTACCTAGCCCCTGAATATCGGATGAAAGTAGCACAAAATTTGCAATTGCAAGAAGATAGCATTGTTAGGTTAAAAAACTTAATCCAAAGCTTGAGTCAAGTGATGGAATCTTTACCCATTTTGCAACGCCCTAGTCAAGTAGTGCGGTTGTTGCGACAGTACGATTTAGCAATGCTGATTTTAATTGCTTTGCAAAGCCCGCGAGAGATTAGACATAAAATTTGGGAATATTTAACAGTTTGGGCGAATGTGCAGCCACTTTTGAGTGGCAATGATTTAAAGAAACTTGGTTACAAACCAGGGCCACAGTATCGGCAAATATTAGATGATGTAGTTGCTGCTACCTTGGATAGAGTGATTAAACATAGGGCTGAGGCTGAAGAGTTTTTAGCCAAGCATTATCCCCAGTAATTTATATTTCATAGATATTGATATTTTATAGAATGAGATGAGCATTTTTAACGATTTACAAAAATAAGCGATCGCATAAGATACGCTACATGAGAGCAGTAGTCTAAATTGTATCTGGATCGATATTTAACTCCCGCAATTTAGCTGCTAAACGTTCTGTTTTTTCTTGTGCTTGTGCGGCGGTTTCTTCTAGTGTCGGTACTAATGCTCCATCAGGTTTGAACCAACGCAATAATCCCTGATAAATTCCCAAATATAACCCTAATTGTTGACTCCATAAATATCCTTGTGCATTCGCTTGTAGAGGCTGATATTCTCCATCTAGTAAATGAAATCCCGCGAATTCTAATGTGTATGGATCAAACCAAAAATAATCGGGTGTTCGGAAAGTATCTTGATAAATTGTTTTCTTTAAACCTTTGTCTGTCTTCGCTGTTGACTCCGACAAAATTTCGATAATTACATTGGGATATTTGCCATATTCTTCCCAAACTACCCAACTTTTTCGGGTTTTGCGTTCACATCCCAACACTACAAAAAAGTCTGGCCCGCGAAAGTACTCTGATTTTTTTTGGCGTGGACTGTAGTAAATAGTTAGGTTTCCCACTGCATAGAAATCATTTTTATCTGGCCACAACCATTCCAGGCATTGTAAAAGTAATATTATTTGTCGTAGATGCAATTCTGTTTCCAAGGGAGGTTCGTCACTATATAAATCGCTAGGTGGAAATATTACATCTTTCGAGATGTCTCCTTGAGATTCTAATTCTTGGGCAATGGTCATAGAATCAATCCGGCATCAATTAGTTCTAGGTTAATTTTAACAGAGCTTAATTTGATTTGGATATATAGGATTAACATTTTCATCAAGCAGATATTTCAGTGTCATGCTTGCTATTTAGCTTGTTTTTTAATTCGGAATTGGCGCAGTTTTTCTGATATTGTTGGCGGATGAAGTCTCTATTATTTTCGTATTATATGACCGGGTGCTATCCAGTTTTTCATGTAAGCGCTAACACGTAGCCTGGAGGCGGAGTGTCTCCGACTCTGCTCCGTTTCAGTCGGGGCTTAAATCCCCGTCTGAAACTGTCTAAAATGTTTGAATTTTGAATGCGTGAATTTTGAATTGTTAAGACTCGTCTAACCGCCGTTGCCATTCAGCGTCAATTTGTGCAGAACGCTCAACTTCCTGGTCGAGTAAGTCAGTTTCGCTAGAATACACTATATCTTCCTTACCAATGACTTTTTCTGTGGCAAATTGTTGAGCATAGTCGATTTTTTGTTGCAAAGGTGCATCAGGACTCGCCAATAGCCTTGAGCGGGAAAGGCGATCGCGGTTGCGATCGGCAATTTTGGGATTACGCCACTGAATCCAGAAGTAACGCAATAACGGTATGCCTAAAAAACCTGCTCCGTAAGCCAATAGCAGCCAATAAATTCCTTGCACAAAAGCTACCAGTCCACCTAATTGGGCAGCAACAGTGCCATCTCTCAACAAACTTCCTAATACTAAAGCACCAACGAAATTTAGTATACCCAACCCCGCACTCAGGATAATTTGCCCTGAACTTGCTGCACTAAAACCCCAAGGCAATTCCTCCAAGTAAGGTGATATTGAATGACGGGGCTTTTTAACTGCACTCACCTGTAACTCTGGGAAGTAATAAACAATTTGCCCTTCTGGACTTACCTTTGGTTGTCCATTAAATCGCGTCAGAACGGGCAGCATATAATCTTCATACTCTCTTGTATATCCCTCGCCAATGTCATCCAAATATGGAGCAATTTGTTCTGCTACCACTGCGCCTCGGTTACTCCGAATCACCGTGGCAATTTCTTGCCAGCGACGTTCGTCTAAGTTGGCGTTAGGATTACCATCACCAAACAAAAACGAAAACACAGCTTCAAAGAAATTCAGATTGCTTTCTTCCCGGCTTCCACGTCGCCGTTGCTGGTACTGGGTGTCATAATTTGGGCTAAGATACCAGAATAAATTTGGAAAAAAGAAGAACCCCCCACCGCCGGAATTACTGCCCCGATTGTTGCCGTTACGGTCGGAATTGGCAGCGGTAATGATCATGAAGATGGTAACAGTTATCAGGATGATGGAAACAGTTAAGAAAATTCCAAAAGAAATGCGAATCAGGTAAAATAGAACACTCCAGACCTTTTTCCACCATTCCTGCAATTGTAACTGGAAGTATTTATTACGTAAAATAGCTCGAAAATTTTGTGGAAAGAGGTAAACTATATCACCTGAATCCGCTACCTGCAAATGTCCCCCAGCATCAGATGCTAGGGCTAACAAGCTTTGATTAGCTTCAGCGACGTTCAATCCTGCCTGGGTGGCCACATCACCAACGGTGACACGGTAGCCCAGTTTTTCCACAGCCTGCATAATGGTGGGACTGGGAGCCATTGCTCTCCCCTCCTGTTAAAACTTATTATCCTTTTCTTAAGTATAAAGTGTTATTTTGAGCGACTTAGCAGGGGTAGAGGTGAAGCATGAAATTATTCAATATAGAAGCTATATGAATTTGGCAACCCGACACCGAAATAGATAAACTCACAAATGACCTGACACACAAGATGTTATAATTGTTTACCTCAGCTTGGTTAACCAGCAAATTTTCTGCTCAAATATGGTTCAATACACTCTCGCTCAAAGCCCAGAAATTATCCTTACTGTTTCTGGAAAAGATTCAGCCAAAGCCCGTGATAAAGCAATGGATCAGCTAATGGAACTGATGGATGCAGGTAAGCTACCCACAGAACTAGAAGAAGGATTTGGCCCTCAACAATTAATTGAGGTTAAAGAGTCTACTATTGATCCTGCTAGCGGTGAGGATACCATTACACAAGCTGTCCAGGTTCTCAGTAACCTGGCCACACTCAAGCTGAAAGTTCAGGAGTCACGAGCTGAAGCGTTAGAAATTCGCAAAGCGGTTGATGTTCTGTTCACCGACGATTCGGTGACTGAAGAGGAAATTACTCGACTTAAGGAAGGTTTTAAAATCCTCAAAAATTTCGCCCAAGCTAATGTGCGTTACCAAGAAGCGCGATCTAAAGCAGAACAGGCTCGGCAAACTCTGGATCAAGCCCTCAAATCACCTGAGAAGTAACTGTTACAGAATCAGGTGGATGGAAATGCATTTTTAACTAGTACAATACGGCGGAAATAAACCTACCATCTCAAAAGGGTAGAAAGCTTGT
>CAZZZY010000356.1:0-6523 GCA_964658545.1 uncultured Acetobacteraceae bacterium
GGGGTTAGGTCTGTTTGCTGTTTAAAGAGGGAATATCTGTGGAAATCGTGGCGAAAGTTACGAGTTTATCCGTAGAGCAGTTACAGCACTTGGGGAGTGAAGAACCTGGTAATTAATGTAGAGGAGTGAGAAAGCGAACTATCAGATATAGATGGTGGAGCCACTGAAAATGCATTCCCAGGTGTAACCTGGGAACTAGTACACAATTTTAACTCTTAACTCCTCACTCCTCACTTCTAACTTTTATTTCCCAAACCCTTTACCGCGAGAAGTTGAAGGTAGACAAATGCAGTTTTCGAGTTGAGTAATTAAAGCCTCACGATCCAAATTTTGACCAATCAGCACTAGTTGATTTTTCAATTGACCTTGCCATTCATCATCATCCAAGGTGAAGCGTTTGCCGCAAAGGTGGAAAATATGACGCTTCGGACTTTCATCAAACCACATAATCCCCTTAGCTCGGAAGATATTTGAGGGTAACAGGTTATCTAAGAAATACTGAAACTTCCTAATGGAAAAAGGCTTGTCACTTTGGAAAGAGATGGAAGTAAAACCATCATTTTCTAAATGGTCAGAATGATGGTGGTCATGGTGATCATGGTCATGGTCGTGATGATCGTGACCGCATGTTGAGTGATCGTGATCATCATGATGATCGTGATGGTCTTGTTCATCCACCACTGTGTCAAAATATTTATCAGACTCAAACAGACCAACACTCAGAATTAACGGAAGTGGCACTTGCGATCGCGTAGTGCGGATAATTCTGGCTCCTTCCTTAACTTCGTTAATTTTTCTTTCTAACTCATTCAAAGTGGCTTCATCAACTAAATCAGTTTTGTTCAGCACAATGACATCGCCATAGGCAATCTGGCTGTATGCTGCCTCAGAGTTAAATAAATCTAGGCTGTAATTCGCCGCGTCTACCACGGTAATAATCGAATCCAAGCGAGTTAAATCTCGCAATTCTGTGCCCAGAAATGTTAAAGCCACTGGTAGCGGATCTGCTAATCCAGTTGTTTCTACTACTAGATAATCTAGATTTTCTTGGCGTTCTAAAACTTTGTAAACTGCATCTACCAAATCATTATTAATAGTGCAGCAGATACAACCATTATTTAGTTCCACCATGTTCTCACCAGTGGAAACAATTAGCTCGTTGTCGATGCCAATTTCACCAAATTCATTCACGAGAACGGCGGTTTTCAAACCCTGTTGGTTGTTGAGGATATGATTAAGTAAAGTCGTCTTGCCACTACCGAGAAAGCCCGTAATAATTGTTACTGGCATTCCTTGCTTGGGCGTATCCATTGCGGAAGATTCGGGTGTCACTGCTGATTGCATAGCGCTGTTATCAAATAGTCAAAAAATAGTAATGTAGCGCAGATAGTCCAGAAAACACTAGCATAGGGATGCTGGACTGTCATCCCAGCTGCCTTACCCTATTATTACTTATCTCCTTATTTCAGCATTACTCTGTTATGACCCTAACACTCTACAATACTCTCACCCGTCGTCAAGAACCGTTTGAAACAGTCGAACCAGGCAAGGTTAAGATGTATTACTGCGGCGTGACGGTTTACGACTACTGCCATTTGGGTCATGCTAGAGCTTGCATTGTTTGGGATGTAGTGCGCCGATACCTCCAGTTTATCGGCTATGAAGTCCGATATATCCAAAATTTTACTGATATTGATGACAAGATTCTCAATCGAGCCTGTGCTGAACATTCATCAATGGAAGTTGTAGCCGATCGCTTCATCAAAGCATATTTTGAGGATATGGCGCGGTTGGGAATTAAAGAAGCCGATGAATATCCCCGTGCTACCCATACAATGAATGGCATTCAACGGTTAATTCATGAGTTGGAAAATAAGGGTTTTGCTTACCCTGCCGACGGTGATGTGTACTATGCAGTCCGGCAATTTGCTGAGTATGGTAAACTTTCTGGACAGAAATTAGAAGATTTGCAAGCGGGGAAAAGCGATCGCGTCAATGTAGATGATGCAGAGTATCAGAGAAAGAAAGATCCCTTCGATTTTGCTCTATGGAAGGCCGCAAAACCAGGAGAGCCAGCTTGGGATTCACCTTGGGGTGCAGGTCGTCCGGGGTGGCATATAGAATGCTCGGCAATGGTGCGCGATCGCTTGGGTGATACCATAGATATTCATGCTGGTGGTGCTGACTTAATTTTTCCCCATCACGAAAACGAAATTGCCCAATCTGAGGCTGTGACAGGAAAATCCCTGGCAAATTACTGGATGCATAACGGCATGGTGACAGTAGATGGTCAAAAAATGTCCAAATCTTTGGGTAATTTTACCACTATTCGAGACTTGCTAGATCGAGGAGTTGACCCGATGGCAGTGAGGTTGTTCGTGCTGACTGCTCAATATCGGACACCCATAGATTTTACCGACGAAGCGATCGCCGCAGCTACTAACGGTTGGCACACCATTAAAGAAGGTTTACTATTCGGCTACCAATATGGGGAAAAACTGGGATGGCGAGTGGGAACTGCCTCACTATTCCCTGAAACTGTTGAGCGTTTCCAAGAAACTGTGAATAACGACTTTAATTTTCCTGGTGGGTTAACAGTGCTGTTTGAATTAGCCAAAGAACTGCGCCGTGAGGGAAATATTTTTGTGCATGAAGGGAAAACTGAAACATCACCAGATGAGTTAAAGCGTCAATGGCAAACTCTGGTCACATTAGCTGGAGTTTTGGGTTTAGAAGCCCAGATAGAAACGGAAACTGACAAGAGTAATGGTTTAAGCGATGCGGAAATTGAAACGAAAATTCAGCAAAGGCAAGAAGCACGTAAAGACAAGAATTTTGCCGAAAGCGATCGCATTCGTGACGAACTCCAAGCAGAAGGTATTACGCTAATTGATAGCCGTGATGGTACACGCTGGCACCGGAATTAAATTTTAAATTGTTATGTTCATTACTCTAAAAAAAGCGATCGCTAGTTTCGATATTCCTGCTGATTGGATTGGTATTAGAGCCGTAAAGGAGACTTCTACAACCCGTTCAGTCCGTGACGGCTTACCCCAGGTAAATGGCAAATCCTTCACTATAGGAGCCATGCTAGAAGTTTTGGTCAATGGCTGTCTGGGTTATGCAGCTACTAACTCTCTGGAACTGTCTTCCCTCCAAGCTGCTGCCCAAACAGCCTATAAACAGGCACTAGCAGCCAGTGAATGGTGGATACATCCCTTCCGTGAAAGTGAGCGTCCGAAAGTCGTTGGTGAATATAAATCTCCATTTCTTGAACCCTTGGATACTTTGAGTCCGGGAGAAATCAACGATTTACTGGTTCGTATTTGCCAAACCCTGAAAGTTGACGACAAGATTGTGCAAACCATAGCCAGTGCTAGCACCATTGAGAGGGAGTCTTGGTTTGTTAGCAGCAACGGCTCAGAAGTGTATCAAAAAATTCTGTCTATAGGTACTCATTATGGAGCTACCGCCCAAGATGGTGCGATTGTGCAGCAGCGCAGCAACAATGGCTCCCAAGCCAACTGTTACCAAGGTGGACTCGAACTATTAAAACAAGAAAACTTATGGCATCGCGTGCGACAAATTGGCGAACAAGCAGTAGAACTCTTGACAGCAGAAGAATGCCCAAGCACCCGTACCAATTTAGTTTTAGCTCCAGATCAAATGATGCTGCAAATCCATGAAAGTGTCGGGCATCCCCTGGAAATTGACCGGATTTTGGGAGATGAGCGTAACTATGCTGGGGGCAGCTTCGTTAATAAAAGTGATTTTGGCAACCTAGTATATGGTTCGCCACTGATGAACATTACCTTTGATCCAACTGTAGCTGGTGAATTTGCTAGCTATGGCTTTGATGATACTGGTGCTGTAGCAACGCGGGAATATTTGGTGAAAGAAGGTGTACTCCAACGCGGTTTAGGCAGTCTAGAGAGTCAAGCAAGAGCAGGAGTAGCAGGAGTAGCCTGTGCCCGTGCTTCCTCATGGAATCGACCTGCGATCGATCGTATGGGTAACTTGAATTTAGAGCCTCTAAATGCAACCTTTGAAGACATTCTTGGCGGGATAGAACATGGTGTCTACATGGAATCTAACCGTTCTTGGTCAATTGACGATCGCCGCTACAAATTTCAATTTGGTTGCGAGTACGCTAAATTAATTAAAAATGGTAAACTCACTAAAACCCTCCGTAATCCCAACTATCGCGCCACAACACCAGAATTTTGGCATAGCTTAATCCAAGTAGGAAATGCTGACAATTGGCAAATGTATGGTACTCCTTATTGTGGCAAAGGAGAACCAAATCAGGCCATTTGGGTAGGACATGGTTCACCTGTTTGTGTATTTGCTAATGTCGAGGTTTTTGGTGGAGGAAGTTAAATAATTCGTAATTCGTAATGACGCTCTCTACGAGACGCTAACGAGGTTGATAATTAGGAGTCTTAAATTAAAAAAATATTGAAATTTTAATTAATAACTCCTAATTCCTAACTATCATCCCATCTAGCTATTCCCTATTAATATTTAATATCCATGAAAATTGAGGAATTATCTGCGTTAGAAGTCAGCTTTAATCGACTGATTGAAAATCTGCTTACAAAAAAAACCGAAAGTGAACAATTCACGGTGAGACTCAGCAGTGAAAGAAGTCAATTTACTCGTTTTAATCATGCGAAAGTGCGACAAACTGGTTGTGTTGCTGATGGTTGGATCGAACTGACTTTAATGGCAGATCAACGCAGTAGTGTTCGGCAGTTTCCCTTTACTGGAAATTGGGAGCTAGACTGGCAATTAGCATATCCTGCTTTGCAGGAACTACGAGACGAACTTATTCTATTACCCATCGATCCATATCTAGTTTTACCATCAGGAACTAATACCAGTCGGGAAGTACATTCTGGAAATTTATTGGCGGCGGAAGCAGTAGTACCAACGGTACTAGAACTAGTTGCTGAATTAGATTTTACTGGTATATATGCTGGTGGAATAGTAATTAAAGCTTATGGTGATTCCAGTGGTCAAAAGCACTGGTTTGCTACTGATTCTTTTACATTAGATTATTCTCTATTTTCTACCTCTGGACAAGCAGTTAAGGGCACATTTGCAGGGAGTGATTGGGATAAATCTGTTTATATCGCCAAAATCAGCGAAGCTAAAAAGCAACTTGAATTGCTGACTCGCCCAATTAAAGAACTCCCACGGGGACAATACAAAACTTATTTTGCACCTGCTGCTGTTGCAGATTTATTAGTCATGCTTTCTTGGGGAGCTATAAGCGAAGCCGATATCCAACAAGGAAACAGTGCTTTAGCTGCTTTATCGCGCCGAGAAAAACAACTTTCGACAGCATTTAGTTTGAAAGAAAACTTTCAGAGAGGATTAGTGCCGCGATTTAATGAATTGGGAGAAATGGCAGCACCAGAGTTACCTGTAATAGCAAAAGGACGTTTGGTAAACACTCTGGTGAATTCTCGCACTGCTAAGGAATATCAAAAAAAAGACAATGGTGCTAATGGTTCAGAGACTCTGCGTGCGCCAGAAATAACTCCCGGAAATTTAGTATTTGAGCAAATTCTTCCGAGATTGGATACAGGATTGTATCTATCAAATTTGCATTACTTGAATTGGAGCGATCGCCACACTGGTAGAATCACAGGTATGACTCGTTATGCTTGTTTTTGGGTAGAAAACGGAGAAATTATCGCCCCCATTGAAAACTTACGTTTTGATGAAAGTCTCTATCGCTTCTGGGGAGAAAATCTCGTAGATTTGACTGATTTTCAGGAATTTATACCGGAAGTAGGCACATACGAAAGTCGCCAACTTGGAGGTAGTTTAGTTCCCGGTATGCTGGTGGAAGATTTTACCTACACCTTGTAATCAACATACTGAGAGGAAATTAAAAGCCAACAATATAGAGATTGACTCTAATGAAGAATTACGGGACTGGGTTTGCGACTATCCCAGAGATGTCATCATTTATCGTGCGTATAACTTGCACTTTTTCGGGTCTGGAATCATTTGGGACAACTGACAAATAACATACTACTACCAAAATTTAGTCTTATGTCAACAAACTTATTATCTACCTCTGCTGCTACTGACTTTGGTGGAGTAGTTAAAGAATATCTCTGGAATTGGGAAAATCAGCCATTACGCGTTGTTTATGAAACCATCGGTAAAGGCTCACCGCTATTGCTACTACCATCTTTCAGCAGTGTTTCCACACGTTTGGAAATAGGCGAACTTGCCAAATTACTAGCTCCCAATTTTCAAGTTGTAGCTATTGACTGGCCTGGATTTGGTGAATCTTCTCGCCCTAGTTTGAATTACCGACCGGAAATATATCAGCACTTTCTGGAAGATTTTGTCAAAGCTATTTTTAATACTCCAATTATTGTAGTGGCGGCTGGTCATGCTGCCAGCTACGTTTTACAATTAGCTGTGAAACAGCAAGCTGCTTTCTCACGGATTGTATTGTTAGCTCCTACTTGGCGTGGGCCTTTGCCAACAATGGGGGCAA
>CAZZZY010000357.1:0-6516 GCA_964658545.1 uncultured Acetobacteraceae bacterium
CAGGATGTTCAGTCAGTGGCGGGGGTGTCGTCAGAATCAAAGACGCGACGGTGTTGTGCTGCATCACTTATCAAAATGGGCGTTCTAGGAAACCATGTTTCGCACAATAATATTTTGATAAGTAATCCACAATCGTGCTGACTGAGGACGATTCGCACTCAGTACTTTCCTCTAAGAAAAAATGAGAACCGTTTTCAAACCAAAAAACCCAGTTGTCATAACTGGGCTTTTGATGAGGTTATATTCCCCAAGGGCTATTTATAGAAGTTTTTATCTAATTTCTCTTGGAACGTCTGGAAATCAATCACATTCTACATCAAGCTAAAATGCAATTTTTATAAAATTTGTCAAGATATATAATATTGAATTATTATTAATTTTTTTGGAGAGGCAGCTGCATTTGCTAAAAGCATAATACAGCTACCTCGTGGTCAACAAGGAGACTAGGACTTAGCTCTATAACAAGTAAAACAAGATTAAAGCCAAGTATTTATTGATGTAGCTCCAAAAGAATTCTGAGAAGGTTCAGAACCACATTGACAACTAACAACAATTTATCCCAAGGCAATTTGCCATACTTAGAATTCTTGTCAGCTTTAGAACTAGAACTTTTTTGTCTAAAATTTTATAAATAAATATCATTTTGCATAAAGCTAAATATAATTTTGAAGAAAATTTTCAATAAGTGGGAGCGATCGCTCTACCTTGCTCTAACTAAACGAACCGCTTCATTATGTAAAATGGCTGTATGAGTACAACCATCCAATCATCACCAGGAACCTCATCAAGCTGTTTATAAAACCTGATTTCGTCTGCCTCTGTCCAAGCCTCCACTATTTCTAAGTTGTTGTGATAGAAAGCGTGTGCGACTTGTCCCAAATTCAACTCATCTTTCGTTATATAAACCCAAGCGTGAATTTGCTCTCTATAAGGTTTTAATCTTTTGCGGTCTGCTGGATCGGCAAGTTTTTCAAAATATAGTATTGTAGTCATATTTTCTTAGAGGAAAGTAAGAGCGATCGCTATTAATTCAATTCAGATCGATTTAAGTCATCTTCATAAATAATAAATTTTATTTTTCTCATTTCCTCAAAACATTCCTCATGAAGTAAGCATAGAGTGTCATCATTCAATAGCTTAAGAATAATTTTGATTAGTGTTTTCATAACTTTATCCTTGCAAATGTTTCATCATTTTCGAGATGCCACGATTGAAAATCATAACCATCCTCAGTTTTTTGATAGTCATAATCCATGTCTAAGGCTTCAGCCGCTTCAATAAATTCCTCTAGTGTACTGTCGGAGTAACTAATATATTCACTTCCTAATGCTTTAAGTATTGCCTTGGCTGCACACCCATTCTGTATATCAATTAATTGGCTTTGATGCTGCCAAGTTTGGCAAATCTTACAGCTATAGCCCCAGTCATACTTTAAGCTTCTAAAGTGATAGGTTTTCATACTACATTCACGGCAGTATAGGAATTTTGATAAATCTAACTTACTTTGCTTTGCAGTAGACATGATAATAAATGTAAATATTTAGAACTTTGACAAATGATGTATTTATAATTCCCCAACAGATAAAGAAAAATATCTAATTATCCGAAAAGTCAATTAATTTACCGTTGAAATGTCCATAAATTCTTAGAGGATGAAACCAAGGCGGTAGTGATCGCTCTACATCCTCCAAACTATTGCCCTGCTCATCTACTAGACCATATCTCACAACGACTCTAGATAATGGAGTTTCACCATTGGCTGAGAACTTCTCTAATAAGGTAGTGCCTGATTTACGTGCGGCAGCTGTGCCGTCTGGAAAGCTTTCATTAGTGGCATTATGCGTAATGCCAAGTAGATATTCTTTGGCTTTGCGGGTATCTGTGAGGCTCATCTTGAAGAATGCGATCGCACTTTCACCACACAATGATTTTAAGTTGGTAAACTCGTCACAAATTACCTGTTGCTTTTTGGTGGGCTTTTCCTTAATGCGACTTAACCAGCGATCGCAACACTCATCAAAGGCTGTACTGATTTCATCTTCTGATTCTGCCTTGCTAGCAGCTTCTAGCAGTTTCCATACATCGGCGTTGTCACCTGTGGCGTGTCTATCAATCAGTTGATGAATTGGAGCATCTAAACAATACTTTCTGATGAGTGCGATCGCTGCTGCTGTATAAGTCTTTCCACTACCTTGATTACCTATCAACCACAGGGGTTTAAGGCTGTTGATGATTTTCCACAGATAGCCGTCCTCATAAGCTGTTAACGCATCAATTAAACTCTGTTTTAACTGCTCATCAGCAGTAGGTTGTTTAGTATCTTGCATAGGTTTATTGAGCTTTTCTAGTTTACGTTTAACTTCTGCTTCAGATAATAAATTCTCTGCTATCTGCTTGGATAATTCAGATATTTGCAATTCATGAGATTTTAAAGATAATTCACCTTGTAATTGTCCGTTAAGGTGGTCTAATTGTAATTCCGTTTCTGACTTCATAGCCTGGATAGTTTCAGAAGTTTGTCGAGCTATAGCCTGTTTAGTTATCTCAGCTTGATTCTGTTTGCTGAAATCAAATAACTCTATGTGAGTTTTTTCAATTAAATCATTTTCTAAAGCCTTAATTTTTAATAGTTTAAATTGGCTATGTATAGCCTTTTCTTGACTAGTGGTTAATAACTTACTAATACTATATGCACTTAGCATAAAAAAGCTACTTATTAAGCCAAGATACACTGCTGTATTATCTTCTGGTGGCAATAACTTTACTACACGAATATTATTATCAAATAATTGATTACGGCGTTCTTTATCAACTAAATAGCTTATGCCATGTTTAATTGATGAGCCTCTGCATTCAGTTTTAGCGTTACAAAATATAGTTTCCTCGTGTTTAATAGTATCCGTAAATAATGGAATGCTTGCCATAAAGCCAAATATAAGCAAGCCGCCTACAAAAATAGTTGAGCGTTTTCTCTGACGAATTAATTGATTGTTTAATTTGACAATTTCATCCATTACTTGAATATTTGCCTAATCAAATGATTCAACAAATCAGACTTCTGTAGCCAATTCAAAAGTGAGTTGATATTAAAAACTACATCTGTAAACCCAGTGACTAAGTAATTAATAAATATAACTGTCACCAAACCACTAATAAATATTTCTATGAGGTTCCAGTTACCCTTGGTTTTCATTACTTGATATACCTTTCTTAATAAATCCTATTAATAATATTGCTCCAAGAGCGATTAATAAACTCATGCCCATATTCGGAAGTTGATAGCTTAATCCCTCTCTACTTCTAATTTCTTCGTAAGTTTGTGCGATCGCACTTTGAGTCTGCACAACTTCAGCAGTAATCTTGCTCGTACCACTGAAGCTTACAGCGCCACCTATAGCAAGCTTCACTATCCCTATTAATGGCTTATTTCCTAATGTAAATTCCCACGATTGGGAAGTTAAAGAGAAATTAAACCCATCACCCACATCTATCAACCCAGGAAGAAGGCTAACAACTGCGCTACTGACTTGAATAATTGCTAAGGTAACTTGTAGATTAAAAAGTAGCCAACTAAGACTACAACTACTAATCTGACAAGCTAAAAATAACAAGCCATTATCTAAACGCTTACGAGCTTCAATATCTTGATAAAGTTTCTGCTCAATATGCGTTAGGTATCGCATAGTTTCTTGGTTTTGTTCCTGTTCCTCTTCCTGAATTAGCATGACTAAAATCCTAACGCTGTTTTAAACTGGATTAATTTTTCTCTCAATCCACCAGTTTGATATTGTTTTTGGGGGATTAAATCGTATCGAGCCTTATCACCTTGACTTAAAGCCTCGTTGATTTGCCTTGCTTGCAGTTGTTCATCAGCCGCAATTTGTTTTATTTCTGGTCGATTGGATTGGTCAAGGATTACAGCATCTTGATCAACTCCAACCAAATGAGCATCAATGTATCCCTTAATTTCAGTGTAATTAATTTGGTAATTGTGACGAGCATTTTCTACATTTCGCGCAATTCCGAATTGTTGAGCTAATTCTTTACGCTCGTGACCGTATCGAGAATTAGCCAGCATTGTTTGAGATACTGCCTTATCAATAGCGATCGCACTCTTACCAGCTTGAAGCAAAATATCAGCAGTAGCTTTGTTATAAGCTTCACTGCCATTGATAATCTCAATATATGCTTGTGCCAATCTTGGAGCTAATTCACTTGATAATCTGCCAATACGTGCTAATTCGCCTATTTTCTGTGCTGTGACAACATCGCCATTAATAGCTGCATCAAAATCTGCAAGAGATATACCAAACTTAGATTTTAGGGCTTGAGTTAATCTTTTGCCTTTGGGTGCTACGTGGTTTTTGAGTCTGGTTAATTTTTCCATTCTTGGTCACTTCTAAATAAGTATTTGGGTCTGTAAAATATCTGTGAGTGGGTTCAATTATTCGGTAGTTGAAGCGTAGATTGTCAAAGATAATTAGACCAGATAACAAAATAATTGTTAGCAGGATGAAAACAGGATTAAAGCTGATTTTTAATTGTTTATCCTGCCTTAAAATTTGAGATGTTAAAGGCTGCGAGTGCCTTTGATACGTTGCTTTTAAATTGCTTGTTTGCCTCTTGAATGTCGTTATTTATACTTATCAACCCATCGGACAATAGTTGAGAGTTATTTTGATTTTTCTCACTTACCACTCCTCTAACTTCGTTTATCATGTTGCTTATTTTCTGCTGACTAGCCATAGCTTTATGCTCTACAAAAGCCATAATTGCTGCTTTGATAGCGTCTATGTCTTGTTCTAGTGTGTCAGATGAATCATTGATATTTTCAGCAATTAAGGATATCTCGGAAGCATCAAGTACGATACCCATATTTTGAGAAGTAGAGGAAACTAATTCACTCTTAGTAGTGGTTATTAATTGGGTGTCATTTTCACTGGTGATATGATTGTTGAGTGTTTGAATATCCTCAACCACATCTAAGTCAGATTTGTTAGAGCCAGACATCGCCTCATAAACAATCGGCTTTGAACCCTGATTAACAAAGTGTTGTGTAATAACATCAATCTCAGCATCAGTAGGATTATCTGCATCAATAACAGTTTGAATAAGCACATCCTTAATTTCTCCCAGTGAAACTTTAATATTTTTTCTGGTCAAGCGAGATTGGATTTTAGTAGCGGTTTTATTCATGATACTTTTGCTAATTGATTATTCTGATTCTTTGCTTTGTAAATGAGAGCGATCGCTGCAATCGGAAGCAGTACAGTTTTACAGTAAAAAGCTTTAGAGCGAAAGCCACCACAAGATTTAAACCATCGGCTAATTGTTGATTGATTAGGCTCAATGTTCAGCCTTTTAAGCAAATCTACAAATTGCTCACCAGTCACACCTTCACCTACAGATGGCTCAAAACTTTTGACCTGACGCTTAACTTTGTGATATTGCGCGAAGTAACGAGGCGATACATTTCTAAGGGCAATAAACAATTCAAAGCCCGATTTATTCAAAGAAAGTTCACAGGATTGCATTGATTTTTTCACACGCCACCAGTGAACGTCACAGACGCGATCGCCTACTAAAGTCTCATAAATTATTCTTTCTTTCTCCATTGCGGTATGCACTAACTGTAATTTGCATAATTGCAGTGGATGAAGTTCAGATAAGCTATACTCGCATTTCAAATACTGCTTATTTGTATTTCACACTCTGCATAGTTGTAGTGGAGGATTTAGCAATTGCTACTTTTGGATTACATAGAAATAAGTAAAAGTGCTATCCACTACTTGTAAATAGTAGGTTTTTGCAATGCAATGCAGTTGCATAACCTCTATTTAATTCAATTAAAAGCCCCCTACTCTTGAGGGGGCAATGACTAAAATCAATTAGCTTAAAAATTTATCGGCGGTGGTATCTCGACACCTGCAACCTTCAAAACTTCCAAAAGTTGCACAACCCTTACCGCTAATTCTCTGGGTGTAGCTTTGTTTCGATGCCATTGTGAAACTACTCTAGGACTCGTCCCCATTGCGATCGCTGCTTCTTGTTGAGTTGGGTAAGCTGCGATCGCATTAAGCACGTATTCCCTTTTTTCCTGCTCTGGACTCATAATATTAATTGCCTCCAAGACTATTTGGTGGAACTACCGAAAGGTGGGAAGCGATCGCGTCTTTGCCGGGGCGATCGCTTTAACTTTTGTGATTTTATCACTATAGCCTCAGATTTGGGGCAAAAATAGAGTAATAAGCGGTAGTTGTGCTGTATCTTAAAATTAATGGCCAAAATAGACGTAACGATTCCAGATGACCTTAAAGAAATGCTACAGGAATTGGCGGATGATACTGGACAGTCGTTATCAGCAGTTGCGGCAGACTGCATAAAACTAGGAATTTTAGACTTCATTGAGTCTCGTACCAAGATGGAAGTTTATAGAAAACTCCGCCGCCAAAATCAACAGAAGGGAGAATAATATGCCTATACCCAAGACTATTGAGCAATTGCAACATTTTATAG
>CAZZZY010000358.1:0-6489 GCA_964658545.1 uncultured Acetobacteraceae bacterium
GTGGACTTGGGCTATGAGACTCGGAATTCATTCCGAGGCGGGATAGAAACACAGTGCGAGATTCATTAATAAAAAAAGATATGGCTGCGGCAAGACTTGTATGTACACCGTAGCTCCTTTTAGGAGAGAGGTCAAAGTGTATTGCTTCCATTCGAGAAGCGCTATATTTGTTGTTTTTGGAACAAACCAATCAATATTATCAAGAATTAGGTGGTCGTCTCAAACCCAACTTAATTATTTATTTTTAATTCTGATTCATAGACCATAACTTATTGTTCAGATTAATTTTTTGAATGCGTGCTGAAAGACTACTAATCATAGCTAGTTTTGGCAAGACGAATGCTAGCTCTAAACGAAAAACTTTTCTGACTTAACAAATATTGGGGATGTGTTTATATATGAATACAGTGCTTCTCTTTAAACTTGATGTTAAGATTAATAATATTCTACGTCAATCGTGAGAATAAAATCTCAACCCACAAACATTTTTGTATAAAACAAAACTCAACGGAAATTTTATTAGTTGAGTTGATGTAAGTGGTAGAGAAATATAGAATACAACATATAAATTTTGAAGATTGAACGTTATTGCTTTTTTTCCGGCAGCTGTGCAGTCTACACGTAGCTTATGGCGTATTGGACAAACAGTATTGGGTATTATATTTCGTCATCCCATTACTGGCACTAGTATCATCCCAATTTTACCCGATGGTCGGATAGTACTGATCCGGCGACGTGATGATGGTCTTTGGGCATTGCCTGGAGGGATAGTAGATTGGGGAGAAGATATTCCCAACACAGTCCGCCGGGAATTGGTGGAGGAAACCGGGCTAGAATTGCTGAAAATTAACCGTTTGGTAGGAGTTTACTCTGCACCAGACCGCGATCCCAGAATCCACTCAATTTGTATTGTGGTTGAAGCCGAAGTACATGGGACAATGGAAATTCAGGATACTTTAGAAGTCATGGAAATCCAAGCTTTTTCTCCCACTTTCCTTCCTTGTGAACAAATGTCTCACGACCATACTCGGCAGTTGCAAGACTACTTGAATGGCTTGACAACATTGGCATAATCATATCTGGTCATTAGTCATTGGTCATGAGTTATTTGTCTTTTGCTGCCAAAATTATGTCTAAGTAAGCCTCTCTTCTCTACGAGACGCTACGCGAACGACTTAGACTTCTCTGTTTCTAATTTTTCTAAAACTAATGACCAATAACCAATTACCAATGACTATTTATTATGGTGCTAAAAGTTAACTACTAAATTAAGATGGATACACTATTCCGCAACTCCCGGATAAAGCTCTCTCAAGGGCTGATATTTTGGCGTGAAGTCGGTGAAAAAACTCCTATAATTTTTTTACACGGTGCTTGGAATGAGAGCAGTCAATGGTTATCTGTGATGGAGTCCCTTTCACAAGATTTTCATTGCTTTGCACCTGATTTGCTAGGGTTTGGTGAGTCTGAGAATCCGAATATCCACCATTCGATAGATTTACAAGTGGAGTGTTTGGCAGGGTTTTTGCAAGCAGTCAAGCTAGAAAAAGTATATTTAGTAGGACATTCTCTTGGAGGTTGGATTGCTGCTAGCTATGCTTTAAAATATCCAGATAAAGTTGATGGTTTGGTACTACTAGCACCAGAGGGTGTAGAGATAGTAGGACAAGAACAGCATTGCCGAAAGATGCGGCGATTATTGAATTATCCACCACTAATAGTTAAATTGTTGCGATCGCTAATTCCCTTAACTAAAATGCTGGGTTGGCATGAAAAAATTGCCCAAGACTTGCAGCTGCGTCAGTCGCTATTGCCGTATCCCATAGGTTGTCAGTTACTTTTCAAACGGCGACAAATAGAAATTGAGGCGGAATTAGTACAAAAGCGGCTTTATATGATAGATGTGTCGGTTTTGCTTTTACAAGGTGGTCAAGATACACCAGATGCTTTAGCCAAGAGTCGGGTTTATGCTCAACTGATGCCGAAAGTTGAATTGAAAATGATTTCCCATGCCGGAAATGACTTACCAGAATCGTGTGCTGGAGTTGTGGCGATTGAGATTCAGGAGTTTATTAAAGGGAATTAGTCATTAATAGGAAACTTATATCAAAAAACGTTTATTTATATTAATTAAATAAACGTCAGGGTCAATATAATCGCTAGGTCAAAATTTAAATTATTGATTTTCTGCGATATCAATGCTTAGTCTATCTCCAGTTTCTGCATCCACTACCATTAGAATTTTGGATTTTTTAAATTTCTCTGGATGTGGTGTTTGTTGATCGCGGACGCGTTGTGCTACATCAATCCCGTTTGGTGCGTCAATTTCAATTAACCAGACACGACGGTTAGGGTGTACTTGAAGGTTTTCGACGCTATCGCCGCCAAGTTTACTTTTAAATTTGATGTAATCGGCGTAAGTTACAAGCCGTGCATTTTTGAGATTCAAACCTTGTCGTAATTGTCCAATTGCACGTTCTTTTGTAATCATCTGCAAAACGGGTTTTGCGCTGTTATCTGGGTAAAGATATTCTGTCGGCGTTATTGGTGATGGTGGCTCAGGAATAATAGGATGCTTTAATTCAGGTGGTCTTCTGTGTCCAGGAGGGTCACTGTTATCCGGGTTATCTACTGAATTTTGCGCTAATAATGATGTCGTTGGAATTGTGATACCAATCGCCAAAATACCTAAAAACAAAAGCTTTTTCATCTTTTACTCTGTTGATTACACTCTATTAAGGACGTAATAATTGAATAATATTTGGGCTTCCAGTTTGTGAAGGAAACCAACCCGAATACCACCCATAGCTATTATTTTCTGCGGCTAAAGGTGCAGTTCCGGTGTAATTATGAAATATATCTATCAAAAAACGTTTATTTATATTAATTAAATAAACGTAAGTTTGTGAAGGAAACCAAAGCGAATACCACCCACGGTTATTATTTTCTGCGGCGACAGGTGCAGTTCCAGTATAATTCTGAAATCCTGATGCACCTACAGGATAAGTCCAGATATTCTCGACAGAAGTTCCGTTTGTAAATGAATGTTGGTTATCTTGTGACTCGATACCAATATTTAACTGTTTTCCAACGTTGTAATTACTCGCTCCTGCAATCGTAATTAAGTAAGCTGCAACGTTGTCAACAGATGATTTCCATCGATTAGGTTGTGTTAAATCCCGCTCTAGTTTATATCGATGAGATCCTGTAGGATTTGCACTGCCAATACTACCTTCGTAGTACCATCTGCTACCATCCGCAGTAACACGCTGATAAGTAAAGTAGTGCCCATCCCTATAAGTTTGATCCTGTAGTTGTGGGTTAGGAATCGCAATTGATGTAGCAGTCAATCCTTTGCCTCCGCCTAATTCTACCCATTCTCCCGGTCTATTAGTTTGTTGCGGAAAAAATATCCACATTGCTTTGTTTAGCGGGTATGGCGTGGCTGGTGAAGAAATTAAATCTTCAGTCTGTCCATTTGCGGTAAACGCAGTACCATACATATCTTGTATGATGTATCGCTGTGTGTACTGTGAAGATGTTTGTGTCAATACGGTTCAGTTAAGGTTAAAACCTTTTGCCAAAGTCAATTTTTTTAACGTAGACGCAAAGCGGCTTCCCGCAGGGTACCACAGAGGCAAGGCCGCGCTGTCTTGGGGGTTTCCCCCATGAGCGACTGCCGTGCAGAGAACACAGAGAGAACAAAGAAATGCTTAACTGAACTGTATTGGTTTATATAACTCTTGGAGCAAAAAACCATTAGTACGCAAGATGCGACAATTAACTTAATATTCGGTTTTCGGTGTTGTTTAACAAAACCTAAGTTTTAATTTTTTGGTGCTGCAAAATAATTAATTGGGCCAGTTGCGTTACCCATCACCCATTACTATTTCGCGCATCCCCCAAAAAATTAAATTTGGTTCAACAATTAAACGTGCTGCAATTTCAGGATATAAGGCTTGCAGATAGTTTAATAATAAAGTGCGATCGCCCCCTTTAATCGCAATATTACCACCAGGAAATAAATCCCACCACGCCTCAATAAAATCTTTAATTCCAGCTATTAATGTGTAGATCACTCCACTTTGAATTGCCTCTGTAGTATTGAGAGCAAAACGCGGTGGTAAAGGTGAACAACTTTGCATTTCTACTAGTGGTAATTGTCCTGTTTGTTGATCGAGAGTTGCAAATTGCAAGCCTAGCCCCGGCAAAATTGCACCTCCAACTAGACACTCATTAGCATCCGCAGCCGTAAAAGTTAGCGCTGTCCCAGCATCAATTACCAACATTGGGAAACCCCACGTTTTCCCCGCACCCCACAAAGCTAAAGCACGGTCAATTCCTAGTGTGGGATAAACACCTTTTAGCGGTACTTGGTCTAATGTAATAACATGAGTAGTTGGGTAAGTTTGCCAAATAGCAGTTTGGCTGGGAACTACGGAGGCGATGAAGAGAGGGCAAAGGGGCAGAGTGTTTGTGAAAAATTCACCTTGTGGAAAAATTTTTTTTAGTAGCTCATTCAGGGTTTGACATTCAGCCAACTGTTGTATATGAGACTCAGAAAGATAGTCGGTATCCCAAGCTAAATCAAGCGTCTCACCCAGAAACAACGCCCAATGCAGCCGGGAATTACCAATTTCCAACGCTAGCCAAATTTCCTCTCTGTGCCTCTGCGGTTTCACACTTTTAACTTTTTTAAGTCAGCTATATGTTTTTTAATAAAAATTAACATTCATCCCGTGTCACAATAAACCTAGAGGAACAAATACTCATTGTGTCAAGGAGGGAGTTATGGTAGCGCTCACCGAAAAAACTGAAAAACGGCTCACCATACAGACTGTGGAAATCGGTCAAGAGACGACGGCTATTCGCTCTTTGGACTGGGATCGCGATCGCTTCGATATTGAGTTTGGTTTGCAAAACGGTACTACTTATAACTCGTTTCTCATCCGTGGGGAGCAAACAGCCTTAGTTGATACCTCTCACGAAAAGTTTCGTCAACTATATTTTGATACACTCACCGGACTAATCAACCCAACAGATATTGATTATTTGATTATCAGCCACACTGAGCCAGACCATAGCGGTTTGGTTAAAGATTTGCTGCAAATAGCTCCAGAAATTACCGTTGTCGGTTCTAAGGTGGCGATTCAGTTTCTGGAGGATTTTGTACATCAGCCATTCAAGCGGAGAATTGTGAAAAATGGCGATCGCTTGGATTTGGGCAACGGGCATGAATTTGAATTCGTAATTGCCCCCAATTTACATTGGCCGGATACCATTTTCAGTTTCGACCACAAAACCAAAACTCTCTACACCTGCGATGCTTTTGGGTTGCACTACTGCTCAGACAGCACCTTTGATGAAGACTTGGCAGCGATCGAAGAAGACTTTCATTACTACTACGATTGCTTGATGGGGCCGAATGCCCGGTCAGTTTTGTCTGCTCTAAAGCGGATGGCGGAACTGAAAACCATCGATATGATTGCCACAGGACACGGGCCATTATTATCTCACAATGTTGGGGAGTTAGTTGGACGTTACCGCACTTGGAGCCAAACGCAAGCCAAGCCAGAAACCATAATTGGGATATTTTACGTTTCCGAATATGGATATAGCGATCGCCTTGCTCAAGCAATTGTCAACGGCATTGGTAAAACTGGTGTCGCCGTGGAAATTGTCGATTTGGGATCGGAAGTCGATTTACAAGAACTGCGGGAACTAGTTAGCCGTTGTGCTGGGCTAATCGTTGGGCTACCTCCGGTTTCTGGTGTTGCGAGCATCCAATCTGCACTTAGCACAGTTTTAGGATCTGCCAAAGAAAAGCAAGCCATCGGCGTGTTTGAAACTGGCGGTGGCGATGATGAGCCGATAGATCCTTTGCTGAGTAAATTCCGTAATTTGGGTTTGATTACAGTTTTTCCAGCGATTCGGATTAAACAAATACCTACAGAAAATACCTACAAGTTATGTGAAGAAGCGGGTACAGATTTAGGACAATGGGTAACACGCGATCGCAGCATCAAAGTGATGAAATCCCTTGGTGCTGACTTAGATAAAGCACTCGGTAGACTAAGTGGCGGATTGTATATTATTACTGCCAAAAAAGGTGATGTATCCAGTGCCATGCTAGCCTCGTGGGTGAATCAAGCCAGCTTCAAACCATTGGGATTTTCTATTGCAGTTGCCAAAGATCGGGCAATTGAATCACTCATGCAAGTAGGCGATCGCTTTGTTCTCAACATCTTAGAAGAAGGCAATTTCCAACCACTAATGAAGCACTTTTTGAAACGGTTCGCCCCTGGTGCCGATCGCTTTGAAGGAGTGAGAACCCAGCCAGCCGAAAATGGTGCGCCTATCCTCAACGACGCTCTTGCCTACATGGAGTGCGAAGTCGTCAGTAGAATGGATTGCGGCGACCATTGGGCAGTATACAGCACCGTCTACGCTGGACGAGTTTCTAAACCAGATGTTTTAACTGCTGTGCAT
>CAZZZY010000359.1:0-6482 GCA_964658545.1 uncultured Acetobacteraceae bacterium
TACGAATTACGAATTATTTAACGTATTACCATTACCACTGTTGTCAGTCCTACCCAATCATCTTGTTCGTAAAGTGCCGGAAGTTGTGAAACTGGCACAGTATAAACTTTTCGGTTTTCGATTCTATGGTGTCCTTTTTCTACTCGTTGACTAATACTTATGTCAATACCTTTAAAGCCAAGAGATAGGGAAGTTTCAAACCAATTATTCACTTGTTCGTGCAGTGTAGGATGATTATCTTTGAGACTCAAAACATAATCAGCTTCGGCTTCGATAATTTTTTTGAGAGATATTTTACAGCCTGCTGGGTGGGAATTGGTGCCGCGATCACCAGTTTATCCACAATTTGATAGCTGGTTGTCGGAGGAATTGCAAACAGCAGTGAAGCGATCGCAAAATGCTATGTTATTGGTTTAACATTGGTAGACCAAAATAGCCTCAAATCAAGACTCTGGGCGAAAAATTACCAATGCATCCCTCAGAGGATATAGATGGCAGCCTAAACCCTGTTGTAAAATAAACATATAAGGATTTGGGGGGCCATTTACTGGTCATAAACGCCTATAGAAACTATCTTCGGAAATCTCCAAGGTTTGAAGTCCAGCCAGCTAAAACAACTACAGCGGCTGTATCACCAGCGTATACCAGGCGATCGCATCACCACGCCTGAGTTTTCCCAGCGTCTGGCAGCAATTAGCACAGAAGTCAATCAGCCTGTATGCGCCTACATCAACCGTCGCGGACAAGTGATTCGCGTCGGAGTAGGTACACCGCGTCAAACGCAAATACCACCGTTGGAATTGCCCCGTTACGGTGCAGAACGACTTAGCGGTATTCGTTGCATCGCCACCCATCTGAAGCCAGAACCGCCCAATGAAGCGGCACTCACGGCTATGGCCCTGCAACGCTTAGATGCCCTAGTTGTCCTAAACATTACCGGAACAGGATTTACACGGCGGGGAGGCGGTGCAACTGGGTATGTCAAAGAAGCTTATCTAGCTCATCTGATACCCCTAGAGTCTCGCACCCTAATTACTAGTCCTGCTGCTTTCAAAGTAGAGGAGAACCAAATTCAAACCCCAAGTTGGAATATATCGCCACCTCTGGGCTTGGATGATCTGGCAGACCAGGATTTAGTAGACTTGGTAGAAAATCTGGAAGCAGAATTCCAGCGCGAATTTGTTGCCCAGGAAGTAGATGCTGACCACGATCGCGTGCTAATTGTGGGGCTGATGACCAGTGAGACAACTCCCCTACAATTCCAAGACACCCTAGCAGAATTGGCACGCTTAGTTGATACTGCTGGGGGAGATGTATTACAGACAATACAACAAAAGCGATCGCGCATTCATCCCCAAACTGTAGTTGGCGAAGGTAAGGTGCAAGAAATTGCCCTAACTGCCCAAACATTAGGAGTCAATCTCGTCGTCTTCGACCGCGACCTCTCACCCTCCCAAGTCCGCAACTTAGAAATGCAAATTGGGATCAGGGTAGTTGACCGCACCGAAGTAATTTTGGATATCTTTGCTCAACGCGCTCAATCTCGTGCTGGTAAATTGCAAGTAGAACTAGCACAGCTAGAATACATGCAACCGCGACTAGCTGGTAGAGGTCGCACTATGTCCCGATTGGGTGGTGGTATAGGGACTCGTGGTCCTGGTGAAACCAAACTGGAAACTGAACGCCGTGCCATTGGGCAACGCATATCCCGACTGCAAAAGGAAGTGAACCAGTTACAGGCCCATCGTTCACGCTTACGGCAACGAAGGCAGCATCGAGAAATTCCCTCAGTGGCTTTGGTGGGATATACCAACGCTGGCAAGTCTACCCTGTTGAATGCTCTCACGAATGCAGAAGTTTATACAGCCGACCAACTATTTGCCACTCTCGATCCTACCACCCGCCGCTTGGTAATTCCTCATGGCGAAGCTGATCAACCTCAAGAAATTCTAATTACAGATACGGTAGGGTTCATACACGAACTACCTGCATCGTTAATGGATGCCTTCCGCGCCACCTTGGAGGAAGTCACAGAAGCCGATGCCCTACTACATTTGGTGGATTTGTCTCACCCGGCTTGGTTACGTCATATTCGCTCAGTCAGAGAAATTTTGGCACAAATGCCAATAACTCCTGGACCGGCGCTAGTTATTTTTAACAAGATTGATCAAGCCAATAGTGAGACACTGGCTTTAGCTAGAGAAGAATTCCCCCTCGCGGTATTTATTTCAGCTAGTCAGCGCTTGGGATTAGAAACCCTACGTCAGCGTCTTGCCCAACTGATTGAATATGCCGTTGACTGTGGTTGAATCAATTCAAAATTCAAAATGACGCTCACAGACTCGCTAATACTGCGCTAACAAAATTCAAGTCTGAAGCACTGAGAACCCTAGTTCAAGGCTTGGCGATTACGCCTCTTCCCCACTCCCTCAACAAGTGATAGTCGTTATTGGTCGATTGGTCGGGGACGGGACTTCGACGCTCGCAGACTCGCTATCACCGCCCAAAAATTCATCTCATCGCCTCCCATTCCGGGTAGCAAGAGGCTTCTTTTTGTTTTAGCTAAAATTAAGAAGTATTAAATCAAGTTGAGGACATTATGGCTGCAAAAGTAGAAATTTACACCTGGAGGACTTGCCCGTTTTGTATCCGTGCCAAAAGTTTGCTGAAGAACAAGGGGGTTGAATTTATCGAATACAGCATCGACGGAGATGAGGTAGCCAGAAATAAAATGGCTCAAAGAGCAAATGGCCGCCGTTCTTTACCGCAAATTTTCATCAATGATGACCATATTGGTGGTTGTGATGATATCCACGCTTTAGAAGGTCAAGGCAAGCTAGATGAGCTACTAACTTCTAGTAATAGCGTCTAAGTTTAGAAGATATTGCTATTCGCTAGCGACAAGCCACTGTAAATTAAACGGCAGTCGCTACAACTCTGTTTACCCTCCAGGTTCAACTCAGCAGTACAAATATACGTCAATTGGTGAGAGCAGCAAGAGATAATAGTTGAATAACCATTTAATTTCTTGGTGATTGAGGTATAAAGGGTGAAACTGGCTTTTATCATTGATCCTATCCATCTACTTGACCCGTGTCATGATACCAGCATTGCCCTGATCGAAGCAGCGCAAATCCTGGGACACGAAGTCTGGGTGACTCAGGCAAATCTGCTGAGTGTGGTGGAGGGCAAAGCTTGGGCTGTCCTACAGCGAGTCGAACTTGTACCAGTGCAGTTAGTTGAGGGACGCTGGATAGCTGCGAATCCTTGGTATAAGTTGAGCGATTCCTCCTTAACTTCTTTAGAGACAATGGATGCCGTATTTATGCGGACAGATCCACCTGTCAATGATTCCTACCTCTATGCCACCTACATTCTGGATTACATTGACCAAAATAAAACCCTGCTGATTAACAGTCCTAGTGGCATCCGAGGGGCAAATGAAAAAATGTATGCCCTCCAGTTTACCAAGGCGATTCCAGAAACGATTGTCAGTGCTGATAAGCAGTTTATCCGGCAATTTGTCGAAGCAAAGGGGGCAGCAGTTCTCAAACCACTGGGTAACAAAGCTGGGGAAGGAATTTTATTTTTGCAATCAGGCGATCGCAATTTTAACTCCATTGTCGAACTCAGTACCCTCCAAGGTCGAGTGCCAGTAATGGTACAAACCTATTTACCGGAGGCAAAAGCAGGAGATAAACGAATTATTCTACTCAATGGCGAACCGATTGGTGCCCTCAATCGCCTCTCTAGCGGAACCGATTTTCGCAATAATATGGCAACTGGTGGCACAGTCGCTCAAACCGAAATTACCCCAAGGGAGGATGAAATTTGTACTCAACTAGCCGAACGCTTACGCCAAGACGGTTTAATTTTTGTGGGTATTGATGTTATTGGTGGCTACCTAACTGAAGTGAACGTCACCAGTCCTACGGGAATTCGTGAGATTGATCGCCTAGATGGTACTCGCCTTGGTCATCAGGTTATTCAATGGATTGAACAGTTACTAAAAACCAAAAATTGAAAGAGACAAGAGGGGGATGCGACACTTCTCTTCTTAGGGTGCGTCAACGGCAAGCTCAGTGACCTTTTTTTAATTAAAAATTAAAAGTTAAAAATTAAGAAGAATAATAATTTTTAATTAATTTCGACAAGCTCACTGTATCACCTGCCGTACTCCTACGGGGATCTTGCTACGCGTAGCATCCCGCAGAGAAGGGAGCTTGCCGTTGGCGCAGCCTAAGAAGATAAGTGTCGAAGTAGCGCTCACGACGAAGTCTCAAATCCAAAGTCTTCTAATTCCGTGGTGTACGTCGGTTTTTCAGAAAATCAGGTATATCCAATCCAAGTTTTTCTTTTGGTTCTGGAATTGGAGTTGGAGTTGGACTTGGAGTTGAGGTTGTGGGATTAACTGTGGGTTGCTGTGTTGTTGGTCGCTTCGAGGTATTAGGTGCTACTCGAACGTTAGCTACGCTTTGTTGTACCGCAGCTTGCACTTCACCTGTAAATCCGGTGGCAATTACAGTAATTCTTACCTCACCTTGGAGTCTGTCGTCAATTACAGCCCCAAAGATAATATTGGCGTTGGGATCAACTACTTCATAGATTGCTTCTGCAGCTGCATTTACTTCATGCAAAGTGAGGTCAGTGCCACCTGTAATATTAAAGACAACCCCTCTAGCACCTTCAATAGAACATTCTAGTAACGGTGAAGAAATAGCTGCGATCGCAGCTTCTCTAGCTCTAGATTTACCAGAACTCACGCCAATACCCATCAATGCCGATCCCGCATCTGCCATCACAGCTCGAACATCAGCAAAGTCAACATTTACCAATCCGGGGATCGTAATGATATCAGAAATACCTTGCACCCCTTGACGCAGCACATCATCTGCATAGCGAAAAGCTTCTTGCACAGGCGTTTGTTCGGGGATCACTTCCAACAGTTTGTTGTTAGGGATAATAATCAGTGTATCTACCCTACTTTTTAGTCCTTCAATACCCTGTTCTGCTTGGCTGGTGCGGCGGCGGCCCTCAAAGACAAATGGACGTGTGACTACCCCAACAGTGAGAGCGCCCATTTCTTTGGCTACTTCTGCCACGATTGGAGCTGCACCTGTTCCAGTACCGCCGCCCATACCAGCAGTGATAAATACTAGGTCTGCACCCTCTAAAGCCGTAGCAATTTCGTCTCGTGATTCCTCAGCTGCCTTTTGACCAATGGCAGGATTACCACCCGCTCCTAAACCCCGCGTTAGCTTCTGTCCAATTTGCAATCTACTGGGAGCACCTGCCAGAGTTAAAGCTTGGGCATCAGTGTTAATTGACCAAAATTCTACACCAGAGACATCAGATTCGATCATGCGGTTAACGGCATTGCCACCACCACCACCAACACCAATCACTTTGATGTTGGCAACTCGCCCAGGAACAATCTCGCCAATTCGGCTATTTTCCGCAAAAATCTTCTTATTATCGTGATTTTGTCCGAAGTTCATCCCAGAATTATTAAAAGGATTGGTCGAGTTAACTGCCAGAGAGAACCCCGGCTGTCCCGGAGATTGGGAATTTTTATAGGTAAGTCCTTGGTTATTATCAAGTGTCATTGGATTTGTGAAAGGGTAGATAAACGACTTTTTCAGGTGCTATTCACCTAAGAGTCAACTATAGTTTGACACTGCCACAATACTATGGCACTGTTTTTTATTGTTTTCACTACTGCCAAGCCTAACAGAATTAGCAGTGCGAAAATTTGCTATGAGATAAGCTTTTAACGCAGCCGATCGCACAGCCAATTCTAGAGAAGTATACCTATATTTATCTAAAACTGAACTGTATAACTTCAACCAGACATTAATCTCTTGATTGTTCTCAGCAGAGGGCATAACTTGTAAACACACACTATAGCGCCTCTTCTCTGCCTCAATAATATTGTTAATAGGTTTCACCATTGGGGATTATTGCAACTTTAGACACAAGGTTTACCTTATACTTACTTATCCTTAAGGTTGAAGTAAAGTAAGAATTTACTTGTCAGACTATACCTGATTAATTTGTTCTTTGGGGGGTCTTAATGGACACTTTGTTGGAGCAATAGTCTATCTTACGAGAACCCTCACTAAATGTGGTCAACTAGGTTTAGTCAAATAATGTATGGGTAGAAGGCATTTTGCAAGCCATAGACCATCATTAAATTGTCCGACATCTTGCACCCAAATATTTAGATATTAGGGTAGCAATTGAGGGTCTTTTACTTGCAATAGAGACTTGATGATTGATCTTCTCATTTTAATTAGAAGTTAATGCCGATTTTCGTGTGGTTTGCTGGAAAACTGAAAATAATAAATATATTTAAACCGCGTCCATCTGGAAAACTGTAGTTCTTTCCGGATGAAAAGAAAAAACCCTTCCCCCACCCCCTTTTCCCAAATTTGGGAGAAGGGGAGCCGGAAAGAAGTCCCTCTCCCATCTTGGGAGAGGGA
>CAZZZY010000360.1:0-6477 GCA_964658545.1 uncultured Acetobacteraceae bacterium
TTGTTATTAGAATATCTCCTAACTCAGCCAAACCAAGAAATAATAGCACCTCCAAGCTCAACTGCACCGGCAGTTTATATCTGTCAGCCAGTGGAAGATGCCTTAAAAAAACAAATTTCCCAAGAACGGTTGTTGAATCAGGTAACAACACAGATCCGCAAAAGCCTAGATTTGCCAGTGATTATGGCAACGGCAATTACCCAGGTGCGTGAGTTTCTAGAATTAGACCGATTAGTAATTTATAAATTTGAAGGTTCCAAAGTCAAGACTCAACAATATGAGTCTTCCACATACGAAGCTAATGGTAAAAGCTCAACTTCTATCTCAGTAAATCATCAACCCCTACTAGAAGACTACCAACACTATGGGGGTTATATTGTCTATGAAGCCCGTGCTACAGATGCGATTACATCTGTATTAAATTATATGGAAAGAAATTGCTTTATGCGAACCTCTCAATGTTGGGAGAAGTATCGCCAAGGCTTTACCTTAGCTGTGGATGATGTCGAAAAAACTTATGCTCTAGAAGAGTGTTTGCTGAATTTTTTAAGAGAAAGCCAAGTTAGGGCAAAGTTGGCAACACCGATTATATTTGAGGATAAATTGTGGGGTTTACTGATTGCTCATCAGTGTAATGAACCACGCCAGTGGACTGAGAGTGAAAAAAACTTGTTGACTTCCATCGCCGAACAATTAGCGGTAGCAATTCACCAAGCAGAGTTAATGCAAACCCTCACCCAAGAAAAACAAACTCTCGAACAACGAGTTATTGAACGCACAATCGGACTACGTGATGCCCTCCTAGCCGCCGAAGCTGCTAGCCGGATCAGAAGTGAATTTCTCGCTACTATCAGTCACGAATTGCTCACGCCTTTAACTTATGTGATTGGGATGTCGTCTACGTTGTTACGCTGGCCTTTGGGTGAATTGAGTCAACGACAACGCGATTATCTGCAAACAATCCACGATAGTGGAGAACATTTATTAGAAATGATTAATGACATCCTCGATTTATCGCAAATCGAGGCTGGGAAGACGGCTTTAAATATTTCGGAATTTTCTTTAGTGAATGTTGCTGAAAATGCTATAGAGTCACTGCGAAAAAAAGCAACAAGCGAACAAATTAATCTCAACCTTGATTTGCAAATCGATCCCAGGCGCGATCGCTTTACTGCCGATGCAGAACGAGTAGCACAAATCCTCTCGAATCTGTTAACTAATGCTATTAAATTCACTCCCGAAAGTGGTAACGTTACCTTGCGCCTTTGGGTGGAGGACGATACTGCTATTTTTCAAGTGGAAGACACCGGGATTGGCATACGCGAAGAACAGTTACCATTACTGTTTGAGAAATTTCAGCAACTCGATACACCCTATCGCCGCCGCTACGAAGGTACTGGACTGGGATTAGCTTTAACTAAACAACTTGTAGAACTTCATCGGGGTCGAATCGAAGTAGAATCGACTATAAGTATTGGCTCAATTTTTACTGTGTGGATACCAAATAATTCGTAATTCGTAATGACGCTCGCGGACTCGCTTTTCGCGTCGCTAACGTAATTCGTAATTAAACCGATAGCGCAGCGTAAAGCCTGCGGCATAGCTTTGCTTAGAGCGAGTCCGCGTACTCCTACGGAGAAGCGAGCTACGCTTTTAGCGTCTCGTAGAGGTCGTACCGTTACGGGTGGGGTTTAAATCCCCAGCCGTAATGTAATTACGAATTACGAATTATTAACTAATGACTTGAAAATTTAAAATCGGCCAGTCTGGTTCACGATAATAGCGTGTCATGTTGTCAAATTTTCGCAATTCAACGCGATTGATCAAAAATTCTGGCAAATTCAACAGCCATTTTTCATTCAATTGAAAAAGCATTGTGCTAAATTTTGTGCGGTCTAAGTCAGATGAAACCTCCCCAAAATAGGCTAATGTAACATGGGCTGTGAAGTGATAATGCTGCTCAATACCCAAGGCAATTAACTTGGGATTTTGATAAATTGTTCGGCGAAATTTAATAATTTCGTCGTAGCAGCGTTCATCTTGAGGTACTAAACAAACAGCTACAGCTCTTGGCATCAATACCAGTCCCAGCATTTGCCATTTAATCGGATGACTCCTATTTGTCATCAATTGTTGATATTGCTGAAACGTTTCGGTTAAACAAGAGGGTAACTCCTCGTCAAATTTGGGATTTTTTTCGCGGGCGTCAAGGTAGGCACTGTCCCAAATTAAATCCGCTAAAGTCAAATGAAAGCTAGCAGGAGGTACAGGTACAATCAAATTACGGCTTACAGGCAACTGTAAAATTTCCTGTTGGTAAGTCTGTAATTTGGCATAGAAAGCAGAGTTTTCTGATTCTTCTCCTGCCGGCAGGGTAATTAACGTATACCCAGGAAAGTCCGCTGCTTGTCTCAAGCCAGAATGTGGCTGAAATTTAGAAGATTCCTGAATATGCTGGGCTTGCGATCTGTAGGCTTCGGGCAGCGTCAGTCGTGCTAACCGATTTAAGTAAGTTTGATAGTTGTCGTCCAATCTTCATAGCCTCACGCTCTCACTTGATAGATTTTAGGGAAAATTACCTTGATTGACAGAATGATTTCAAAAGTATTTAGTTTTTGGGGATGAGTGGTGAGGAGTTAGGAGTTATAAGAATTCAGCCCCAATGCCCCATGCCCAATGCCCAATAAGGTTTATCTATGCCAATCTATGTTTACTGGGGTGAGGATGATTTTGCTATAGAAAAGGCGATCGCTGTTTTGCGCGATCGCGTCCTCGATCCCGACTGGATAAGTTTTAATTACACTTCATTTACCCCCGATCAAGCTGATGCTGCTATCCAGGGGTTAAATCAGGTCATGACACCCACTTTTGGCGCTGGTGGACGCTTGGTATGGCTGATAAATACTACTTTGTGCCAGCACTGTCCAGAGAATGTGTTAGCGGAACTAGTGCGATCGCTTCCTGTCATTCCCGAAAACTCATTTTTATTGCTCACCAGCCGCAACAAGCCAGATGAACGCCTCAAATCCACGAAATTGTTCAAACAGTTTGCTACCGAATTTCGAGAATTTTCCCTCATTCCCCCTTGGAAAACAGAATTACTGGTGCAATCTGTTAATCAAGCAGCTCAGACTGTGGGCGTGAAACTGACTGCCAATACTGTCCAGTTGTTGGCAGAATCCGTAGGAAATGATACACGATTACTGTACAATGAAATAGAGAAATTGCGTTTATATGCTCAAGGTAGCAACAAGCCTTTAGATGTAGATATTGTTACGAAGTTAGTAAGAAATACTACTCAAAATAGCTTACAATTAGCAGCAGCAATCAGAACAGGAGATACAGCGAAAGCTTTGACAACCTTGGCAGATTTGCTCAACGCTTCCGAGCCGGGATTACGGATAGTTGCCACACTAATTGGACAATTTCGTACCTGGCTCTGGGTCAAGATTATGATAGAAGGTGGTGAGCGCAATCAACAAGCGATCGCTCAAGCTGCTGATATCAGTAATCCCAAGCGGATCTATTTCTTACAGCAAGAAATCAGGCTGCTTTCTGTGCAGCAATTAATCTCTTGTTTACCTCTACTATTGGAGTTAGAAGTGAGCCTCAAGCAAGGAGCATCAGAAATGTCAACACTCCAGACTAAAATCATCGAACTTTGTCAAGTATGCCGAGGAAATTGAAAAAGAGGAAAGGGATCTCAAAGCTTGGAGAAAGGGGGATGGAACAGAAAAGGGATTCGACCCACCTTAACGAAAACCACTTAGCAGAAGTGGGGGACTCAGACCCATTGTTCCGCTCCGCTCCCTACGAAGTAGAACCCCATAGATTCAGTTGGCTTCGCGTTAGCGTCTAGACCGCACTGCCTCGTCTACGTTTTAAGTAGCAATTGGGTTTTTTAAGTGGTTGATTACCCTTCCACAACTTGCATTCTACCAAAAGCCGTCCTTGATGACGGGGTTTTACACCCAAACTTTTCGATAAAATACATAAAGCCGTCCTTGATGACGGGGTTTTACACCCAAGTTTTCGATAAAATAAAAGATTGATATATTGAGCAGTTGCTGGAACTTCCAACTCCGAAAATAATTCAAAGTCCTTAATAATATCCCTGATGTAGTTTTGTATCACATACTATATGAAGAAAATTTCCAATTTATTTTCCCGATATAGCCGAAAGCGAATCCTTTGCCAATCATTCTTTTTCGGCGCGATCGTTACTGTGGGTGTGATTCCCAACGTTCTTTCATTGAGTTCAAAAGCTGATGGTCAAACCCCAGCACCAATAGCTAATAATACTCAAATCAATAGCTACGCCCAAGCCGTCCTATCAATGGAACCAGCCCGTCAAAATGCCTTTGAAGAAATTAAAAAACTTATTGGCAATGGTGAAATTCCCAAAATTGTTTGCAACGATTCTAACAGTATAAATGGTCTTCCCAGAAAGGCTCAAGATATCGCAGTGAATTACTGTACTCACTCTCAAAAAATTGTCCAAGATAATGGTTTGAGCATTGATCAATTCAACAAAATTACTATAGAATTACAAAATAACGATATCTTAAAACAACAGGTTTATAATACCTTATTACGGCTGCAAAAAAGCCCCGATTCTCCGTAGATAAAAGCGAGGGCTAGTATTACTTGTCTACAAAAAACTTGTTTGTGGATAATTAGGTTAATTACTTAGCACCAGTCAATATACTTTCAATATCTGCTAGCCGCACCACTCCTGAAAAAGTTGGACTATTAATAACAAAGAAAGGTGTGCCAGAAACAGCCAATTTATCTGCTAATTGGATATCTTTTGTAATTGCGGGAGTAGCAAGAGTCCGATCGCGGTTAAATTTACCCAAATCTAGCTTCAGTTTTTTAGCAATATCTAAATATAACGCCTGACCTAGTTGCTTTTGATTAGTAAATAGTGCATCATGATATTCCCAAAATTTGCCCTGTTGATATGCTGCCCAAGCTGCTGTCGCAGCTGGCAATGCTTCAGTGTGAATTGAAACCAGTGGTAAATTCTTGTAAACTAATTTGACTTTATTTGGATATTTTGCTAGCAATTGTTTCAATGTTTTATGCGCCTCAGCACAATAGGGACATTGGAAATCTGAAAATTCTATTAGCACAGTGTTTGATTGAGTTGAACCTGTGGTGGGAGACTCACCAATCACTGTTTGAGGATTCGTCTTTAAATCCTGTAAAAATGCTTGCTGTGCTTGGTTAACTTTCTGTTGTTGTAGCTGCTGATACGCTTGAACGGATTCAATAATTGCCTCTGGATGTTCGCGGATAATTTGTAATACTTGTTGTTCCAGTTGTGGATCAATGCGGGCAGCAGCTTGTGCAGTAAATGACCAGGTAACAACTAAAAATAGTAGACTTATTGCTACCCAAGTACGCACATACTGAATTATTGAACTAAAGCAATCAAAGAATGTACCCATAGAAAAACTCATGAAGATTTTTTGTCTAACTCAATAGACGCGCAGTGATTTCGACTTACGAGTACGCTCAAATTTAAAATACCATAGTTAAAGTTATGGAAATTCTCTTTTTACTTGTTAAAAAGATCCAACAATCATCCCAGCAAGTAAAATAAAACCAATCCACACGTTTTGCCGAAACATCTCACCATAAACAGGATTAGGTAAGTCTCGCTGTCTTAATCGCAGAGATTGCCAAACCCATCCGATAGTAGCAACTGCAAGGCTAATCCAGAAGGCTAAGTGCAGATGTATAAGTACACCTAACCAAGCCAATAACAAGATTGTGCCAGCAAAGAAAATTCCAATAGCTACAGGGGCATGATTCCCAAAAAATAGGGCGCTAGAATTAACACCAATGCGGCGATCGTCTTCCTTGTCGCTCATGGCGTAAACTGTATCAAATCCCAATGTCCACAGTACAGTCGCGCCCCAAAGTAACCAAGTTGGTTGCGAGATGGTTTGTGTAACTGCACTCCAGCTAATCAACACGCCAAAACCCCAAGCGATGGAAAGCACAAGCTGCGGCACAGGAAACACCCGCTTTGCGCCTGGATAAAGCACAATCACGGGTACTGCTGCCACACATAACCAGAAACTTAGGGGATTAAGGTAAAAGGCCAGGATAGCTGCACATGCTAGCGATACGATCGCAACGACAATCCCAACCTTTACAGACAAGGCGCGAGAAGCGAGGGGGCGATCGCGTGTTCTCTCCACTTCTGGATCGATATCCCGATCCCATAAATCATTGACAACGCAACCCGCCGCACTCGTGGCCAGAGTACCCAATATAATCACACCAACCAGTGGTAAAGGCGGTTTCCCCGAAGCTGCCAAAAACACAGCCCAAAGGGCAGGAATCATTAAAATTAACCGTCCTTCTGGTTTATGCCAGCGCAAAAGCCGGATAACTACAAGCCAAACTGGTTCTTGGGGGCGTTCTGGTGTCGTTAACATAGGAATGGGAATTGGGCATTGGGAA
>CAZZZY010000361.1:0-6471 GCA_964658545.1 uncultured Acetobacteraceae bacterium
CAGCAAAGCTTTCAGGGGTTACATCTGTATCAGATTTTTCGTGAAATGGTATTAGCGGTAGCGGGGCGTTTAGCCCATTCAGAATAGCTGAATTCTTCTTCAATTCATCGCTCTAGTTGCATTTAAAATTGCCAGCATTGCTACTCCGACATCAGCAAAGACAGCTTCCCACATTGTGGCTATACCTAAAATACCCAATCCAATAAATACGCATTTAATTGCTAAGGCAAACCCAATATTTTGCCAAACAATTCTGCGGGTTTTTTTGGCGATTTGAATTGCTTCTGCCACTTTTGATGGTGCATCTGTCATGATCACAATATCGGCAGTTTCGATCGCCGCATCTGAGCCTAAGCCCCCCATTGCCATACCAACATCGGCTCTAGCAATCACTGGTGCATCATTAATACCATCCCCAACAAAGACAACCTTACCATGCTTGCCGGCTGTGCTGATTAATTTCTCAATGGCATTAACTTTTTCTTCTGGTAATAAGTCTGCTTCGTAAGCATCTATGCCTAGCTGTTGAGCAATCCGGGAAGCGATCGCTTGATTATCTCCTGTCAACATTACTGTTTTCTCTACACCCATTTGTTTGAGCGCTTGAATAGCATATCTCGCATCTTCTTTCAGTTCATCAGCAATGACAATATACCCAGCATAAATATTATCCACTCCTAAATGAATAACTGTTCCCTCTAACTGACAATTATCATGAGTAATATTCTCTCTGTGGAGTAGGCGATCGTTTCCCGCTATCACTACCCGATTGTCAACCTTGGCTGTAATTCCATAACCTGCAATCTCTTCATAATCTCTCACTTCTGATGCATCTATTTTTTTACCATAAGCGTTGCGGATAGATTGAGCGATGGGATGATTGGAGTGCGATTCTACTGTGGCAGCTAGTTGTAGCAATTCTTGTTCATCGTAGCCATTTTGCGGTACTATTTTTGCTACTTTAAATACCCCTTGAGTTAAGGTTCCAGTTTTATCAAAAACAACTGTATTAACTGAATTTAAAGTATCTAAAAAAGTAGAGCCTTTAACTAAAATACCGCGTTTAGCAGCACCTCCTACACCTCCAAAATAACCTAACGGAATACTGATAACTAGTCCACACGGACAGGAGATAACTAGCAAAATTAGGGCGCGATAAACCCATTCTGAAGAAGTTGCACCAGAAATGAATAAAGGAGGTAATAAAGCAACTGCTAGAGATGTAAAAACTACTATTGGCGTGTAATATCGAGCAAATTTAGTAATAAATTTTTCTGTTTCTGCTTTTTTGCTTTTGGCGTTTTGCACCAAGTCTAAAATCTTGGCGATGGAAGAGTCATCAAATAGTTTGGTGACTCTAATGCTGAGAACACCCATTTTATTAATCATCCCAGCCAAAACTGTCTCACCCAGCCTCACCGTTCGCGGCACAGATTCTCCAGTTAATGCAGATGTATCAACTTGCGAATTACCATCTATAATTTTGCCATCTAAGGGAATCTTTTCTCCCGGTTTTACAACGATGATATCCCCAATCTTTACTGTTTCTGGTGATACTTTTTTTAGTTCTCCCTCTCTTTGGAGATTGGCATAGTCTGGGCGGACTTCTAATAAGGCTTTGATGGAACTACGAGAACGACTGACGGCAATATCCTGCAACAATTCGCCAATTTTATAAAATAGCATTACTCCGACAGCTTCGGGTAATTTATGAATTGCGATCGCACCTAGTGTTGCTATTGTCATCAAAAAGGTTTCATCAAATATTCTACCTCTGAGTATATTACGCCCAGCAGTCTTTAAAACACTCCATCCACTTAATAAATAGGCAGGGATGAAAAGTAGATATTCACCTATTGAGTAGAACGTATTGTGTAATTGATTTTCAAAAATTACACCAGGCGCATATAAACATAAAATCGCCACCAAGGGCAATACCTCATTTTTTAGATTGAATTCTCCACCGTGATTGTGGTCATGGTTATGATTCTCATCATGATTGTGATTATGAGCATGGTTATGATTCTCGTGATGGTCATGTCCACAGTTGCAACCATCTGAAGATTCTGAATGTAGTTTTTGCTTCATATTTTGTGTTGAGGCTAGTAAATTACTTGATGTATGAGCCTTTTACTAAATTTAATAAAAAAAAGGATTTTTTACAAGTTGAACATTTAAGAATGAGAATCTATATCAGCTTGAGTGTTAAATATTTATGCTATCTTTTGGTTTGAATTAGAGTTTAAATCTTCTCAAGATAGCGATAACAGTTATCAATTTTATAGAAGAATCCAAGATACAGTTTTTGTTCGTAGTGAGCAAATCGCTCTGCATCAGATTTTAAAGGGCTATAGGACTCCTATTTGATTTTTGAACGAAATTAGGTATTGTAGAGTGTGTTAGAACGGAGTTCGTAACGCACTATTATCACGGGTTTGATGCGTTACGCTGTCGCTAACACATTCTACGTATATTTTCAGAAATCAAACCTGATTCCTATATAGGTATTGACTACGAGCTTTTATTTAATTAAGCCCTTATACTTACATCAAGTAAAAAATCACTATCTTAGGAATAGAGGCTGTGCTTTAAACAGGATGCGGTAATATCCTGTGGGTACTCCGTTGGAGAACTCGTAGAGTAGCCGCTTTGCGTCTACGTTCAGGGCGAACGCACGGGATTTCTGAAACCCTTGCTGGGCATGGATCTTGATGAAAAAATAGGCTACATTAAAAAACGCCGAAACCCTTGCTATTAAAGGATTCTTATACTTTAGATGCGTTTGCCCTACGTCTACGTTAAAAAAATTGACTTTGGCAAAGAGTTTTAGTCTTAACTGAACTGTATTGTGCCATATTTTATAGTTTTGTAGAGGTACACACACAATTTAGATATAAAAGCCAGACATGAAGCCTACTTGATTGCTGAATTATGTCATAGCAACTACTTTGCGATCAAACTTGGATGTATACGGAACTTTTTTGAGTGACAAGTGTCAAACTAGCTATTCTTAGGGAAAATTCACTTGAAGTTTGAAAGTCAATCGAATACCCTAAACTAGTAGACAATTTTCTCAACGAAATCTATGAACAAAAAAATTCTTCTGAATTTGTTTTCCACTTCCTCAATCTTTGTGTCGATGATGTCTACGCTGATGGTATTTCATCCTGCCCATGCTAGTACTAGCATTACACAGCGATTGATGCACACAGAAGATGGTCGTACCTGTATCACTAACCCACATGGTGAAAAAGATTTTGTGTGCATTAGAGATTCAGAGAGAAAGAAACCCTATACCTCATCTGCACGTTCCTCGACTATTGTTACATCAATATCAGACAAGAATATTGCCATGTTGAACTTTACTGACGAGGAAAGCGATGCTGCAATTAAGTTGTTTAATTGCGACTGCCCATTATGTATCAATTCTTTGCGGCAGTTGCGCGGTACTGGAAACTTGGTGTACTAGGATTTAAAAGCGTTGACAGCAACTATAACTTGTGTTGAATACACGTAATTAATCACGTATAGAATATGTATGAAACCAAAAAAGCATTTTTAACTACGTACCACTACTATTATTTGGTTAAATCTAAATTCATTCTTGGGGTAGCTTGTAGGGGCAATTCATAAATTGCCCTAACAACATCTAGTTTTTCTTGCCTCAGTCCTGAAAGGAAAAGACGCAAAGAAATTATCAAAGACTCTCTATGCCTAAGAGTGTCCTGTTTATTCAACCACCTCATTCACAGGAAATCTATCAATCAATTGCATCGCCCGATGTGCATTCCTCTGGAAAGAGTCTGGCAAATGGGGAACGTGGGGTATTTGTGATAATAAATCCAACGTCCGGCGGAGAATTCTCACGACATCACCTTCATCCAAGGTGGTATTTTCGCAGAGTTCTGTCCACTCCATTCCTAGCGCCCATTGTTCGACTATGGCAATTAACTCAAATTCCAACCATATAGGCAGCGCTACATTATATCGTCGTTGTAGTTGGAACATTTGGCGACGAATTCCCCGCAGTTTTGCTAAGGCTTCTCCCACTTCATTACTAAGCTCAAAGTTAACCTTGCTATCTGGACGGGGCGTTTCCATCACCAAACCAGCAGCGGCGGCGGCTAAATGGTGGGGATCTAAGTTATCCAATTCACCACTAGCGAATACTAAACCTAACCACAATTCATTCTCACCCCGAATAGCGGCAGCAATTCGCCCTAACACTGTGGGCACTAAGTTATCTAAAGCGCCAAAGTGTTGCAGAATTAAGATTAAATTGAGAAATTCTTCCCAATGACGTTGTGATTGTTGCTCTACTTGCCCTTGCAACTGTTCAAGTTCGGCTTCTAGTTCCACATAGCGGGCCCGACGCTTGAAAAGGGTGGCAGCATTGCCTGATTGATGTAGGGGATGAGTTTCTAATTGCTCTTGAATGGCAGCAGTGCGACTGAGTTGTTCTGCTACTTCTGGTGCTAAATGCAAAGATTCTATCGGATTGGGAATACGCACTGCGATCGCAAAGGTTTCTTCGTTACCACGGCGTGACTGTCCTGGTTTCAAGGGCATCTCTGGGGGTGGTAGTATATCCGGCGACACTTCAATTCGCGGCAGTTCAGCATACAAATCGACTACATCCCCTGTGGTTGCCACATACCAACGATTATCATGCCCCAAGCATACCAAATAAGGAGCTTGACCAGAACCTGAAGATTTTCCCACTAACACAGCGGTTACGGGTGAAGAGACTGTGATGTTTTTGCCCTTGAGACTCAACAGAGTTCCTGACACTGCAAAGTCCAACATCATCCCCAGTTCTTCTTGTCTATCTGACTGCGCTTGCTCTTGCAGGGTTTTTAATATCTGGCGTTCCACTTTTAAGCGTTGCCGCAATTTCTCATAAATAGCTAGTTCATTTTCATCAACTGCGGCGATTTGCTCATGTAGTTGAGTTAATTGTCTTTGCAGTTCGGCCATCTCATCGTATTCTGGTCTTAAATGCAAGGTAGCCATATACTGCCCAAAACTGCGCTCTATCAGTTCCCTGGTTTGTTCTAGGGTGTGGGTTTGCAGCAAGTTGAGTACCATGCCATAACTGGGCGTAAACTGGCTTACTAGAGGGTCTGGCTTGGATGTTCCTAAATACGCCGCTTCTTTGGCTCCTTCAAAGGGAGTTTGGACTGTCACTACATGACCTTGTTTATCCATCCCCCGGCGGCCTGCCCGTCCCGCCATTTGCAAGAATTCGGAAGCATTCAACAGGCGGTGTCCGGTGTCAGTCCGCTTGGAAAGGGTAGAAATTACCGTTGTTCGGGCGGGCATATTAATTCCCGCAGCCAGCGTCTCAGTGGCGAATACTACTTTAATCAGCCCTTGCTGAAATAGTTCTTCTACCAGTGCTTTCCAAGCAGGCAAAATTCCGGCATGGTGGGCAGCAATTCCCCGGTACAGGGGTGCAATTTGTCCAGAACGCCCGGCTTCAGGATTGCGGGCTAAAAAGTCATCTATCTGTTGCCGCAAAATCTGGGACTCTTCACTATTTACCAGCCATAAATCACCCACTTCCGCCACCGCTTTATCACATCCCCGCCGGCTGAAGATAAAGTAAATGGCTGGTAGCATATCTCGTTGTTCTAACTGGCTCAAGGTAAAAATTATTCCAGGAGCTTCCGGTCTGCCACTTCTTCCCCTGTCCTTTTCTCCCCCTCTGCCCTTTTTTTTCTGAAGGCGGGGGTTAATTTTGGTTTTGCTATCATTCAATAGGGGAAATAACCCTTTGGGATTGCAAAAGTGAAATTCTAAGGGGACTGGGCGAAAATCGGAGTAAATCAGGTCAGTTGGGCCGTGGACGCGATTTAGCCAATCGGTGAGTTGATCGCTGTTGGCTACGGTTGCTGAGAGCGCTGCCAGTTGCACTTCCCGGGGACAATAGATGATGGATTCTTCCCAAACTGTACCGCGCTGGCGATCGTTCATGTAGTGGCATTCATCAAGTATTACCGCTTCCACATCTACTAATGAGATGCCGACTTGCCCAATGGGTGTGCCATAGAGCATATTTCGGAAAATTTCTGTGGTCATCACCAAAATCGGTGCATCCCTGTGAATGGAGGCATCTCCAGTTAACAGTCCGACTTGATCAAAGCCGAATTTTTCTCGAAAGTCACGTAATTTTTGATTCGACAGCGCCTTTAGGGGAGTTGTATAAAATACACGTTTTCCTCTCGCCAGGGCGCGATAAATGGCGTATTCCCCGACTAATGTTTTGCCCGAACCTGTGGGCGCACACACGACTACGGAGCGTCCGGCGTTTAGGGACGCGATCGCTTCTTTTTGAAACTGATCCAGATCAAAGGGAAATATAGACCCTAAGTCAAGTTCTGGAGACGGCGCAGGATAATTCACTCAATCACATTTGCAACCAGATTGTTTACTATACTAACGAGTCTTTTGTCAACTTCGTTAGATATT
>CAZZZY010000362.1:0-6467 GCA_964658545.1 uncultured Acetobacteraceae bacterium
TTGGGTTCAGGAGTAGGAAACCGCCCGACAGTAGCAACAGCCCCAACACCTCCAAAAATTAACAGTTCAGGTGACGGTAATGGTCGTGCGGCTTGCCGCGAATGTAATGCCAAGTATCCAGAGGCAGCAAGACGGCGAGGAGTTGAAGGCAGAGTAGAAGTAGCTGTAGATACTGATGCACAAGGCAATGTTACCAATGTGCGGATTGCTCACTCCAGTGGAAACCGCGACTTGGATGAAGAAACCATGAGACAAGCGCGTGAGTGGAAATTAAAACCCGCAGAAGGTGGTAGGCAAGGGGTATCAATAGCCACTGAATTTGCTATGCAAGGTTCACGGCGACATCGCCAAATTGAAGAACGGAAAATACAAAGACAAGCAGAAGAGAGAAGCCAGCAGACAACGGCTGCCAACTCCACAGAACAAGCTCCAAAACGTAGGCGTAGAGAGTTACTACCCTCATCTAATGAAGCTAGACCCACAAAACCAGCAATATCTGGACTTAGTAGACGCTTGCAACCTCAATCGGGTGAAAGTACTACTACCAGCTTATCATCTGAAGCTAGGACAACTCGCACTCAAGGAAGTGCAAGAGAGTCCTTACCGACTACCAATTCCTCACAACAACCACAAGTAAACACAAATCGGCGGCGGCGAAGAGAAAACACTAGCCAGGACAAGCTGCGGGACTCTTTGCGCCGTTTACACCAACAACCTCAATCGCAACCGCAACCTGCGGCACCGCCCGCTACAAGTCAGCAGTAGAGCGACAAAAGCTACTCCTGATTTTTTATGAACATTTCAAAAGGTACGGTTATTGCGATCGCACATTCCAATAAAACCGAACCTGCTCAACTTGAAGGTTGATTTAGTCTTACAGCATTTTTCGTACACTGTAGGGGCACAGCACTGCTGTGCCCTTAAAATCATCTGTACCTCACGCCTGTTGCAATCTGCTGTAACTAAACCGTATTGACCTCAATCCCTCCTAACCTCCTTTAACAAAGTTTAGGGGTTTAATTCCCCAGCAATACAGGCAGCAAGTTTTGTGTCGGGGTCTAAATCCCCTATGCAAAGACTTAATTACTGTCTTCTCTACGAGACGCTCCGCGAACGTAGCGGTAGCGAGTCTGCGTACTCCTACGGGGAAGCGAGCTACGCTTTTAGCGTCTCGTAGAGAGCGTCATTACGAATTACGAATTATTTTAAGGGGGTTGGGGAATCTATTACACGTAAGTCCTAACTTCTAACTCCCTGAAGCTGATAAGCTGAAAACTAATATTTGAGAAGCTCAACAAAAATGGAATGGCACGTAACTGATGCTCAAAGTTTAGCAATTATTGATAGCGAAATTGAAAATCATGTTTTTTCACCCGCAGAGTATGAGATTGTGCGTCGGGTAATCTACGCCACGGCTGACTTTGAGTATAAGTCTTTGATTCGTTTCTCTGAGCGTGCCTTGCAAGCAGGAGCAGCAGCACTAGCCGCACGTACCACGATTGTGGTAGATGTCCCGATGGTACAAGTAGGTATTGCCTACGAGATTCAAAACACCTTTGCCAATCCAGTGTATTGCAGTATGGAAGCCCTGACACGACCTCAAAAAGAAAAAACTCGGCCAGCATGGGGAATCGAAACCTTAGCAAAGCGTTATCCAGAGGGTATTTTTGTGGTGGGTCAAGCGCAAACAGCACTAACAGCACTGCTGGATTTAATTGAAACTGAGGAAATTAGACCTGCTTTGATCATTGCGACTCCAGTGGGATTTGTTAATGTTGATGAAGCAAAGAGGCGCTTACAAGATTCCCTAGTGCCTCACATTACAATTGACAGTCGCAAAGGTAATGCAGTTGTAGCTGCTGCGATCGTTGATGGATTGGTAGACTTGGCTTGGCAAGCCTATGGACAAGATGGAAATCGGGGGAGTTAGGAAAGAAAGTCGGCTCTATTGTATTCTGTATCCAAAAGAGTATTCAAAATTACTAAATATCCTGATATTTTTGTTAAGTAGTGCCGAGAAAGGAGCCTTTTTTTGTGGCAATTCAAGGTTTTAGTTTAAGTGCATATCTTGCAATTCCCGTGATATTAAGTCTTTTGGCTGGGGGAGAAAAGATAAAGGGATCTTTAGTTGAAAACGTCCGTCAGGTATCGACTAACAAGGAAATTATTCTACCCAGCCGTCAGCTAATTAGCGCTAAGGCAACTCCGAAAACATACTATGTGAGTGGTAGCGGAAACGACAAAAATAGTGGAATCTCTACTTCATCTGCCTTTAGGACAATTCAAAAGGCAGCAGACCTTACCAACCCTGGCGATACAGTATTGATTATGAACGGAGTATACACGAATGCAATCCCTGGTGGGAACGTAGTATCTATTACTCGCTCTGGAACAGCAAATGCATGGATTAAATTTAAAGCATATCCTGGGCATCTTCCGAAAATTCAACACAACGGATGGAATGGAATTGTGATTCACAATGGAGCATCATATATCGAGATCAACGGGCTTGAGGTTATAGGGAACAATGCCAATATCACCCTTGATTATGCAATGAGTGAGAAAACTAACAGAGTAAATCCACTGACGAATGGAAACTGTATCAACGCTGACGGACGAACCAATGGTCATGTTCATCACATTCGTATTCTGAATAATAAAGTGCATGACTGCGGAGGGGTAGGTATTGCAGCGATGCAATCCGATTATGTGACAATAGATAATAACGAGGTATTTAATAATGCCTGGTACAGCGTTTATGGTTGCAGTGGCATTTCGATGTTGAACAATTGGAATTCTGACAACAACCGGGGATACAAGATGTTTGTTACCAACAATAAGACCTACAACAATCGCATGTACATCCCTTGGATTGAAGTCGGAAAGATCACAGACGGGAATGGCATTATTATCGATAGTTTAAGAAACGATCAGGATAACTTAAAATTGGGTGCATATACAGGACGTACTTTAGTTAAAAACAATCTTACATTTAATAATGGTGGATCAGGTATTCATGCATTTGCAAGCGATCATGTTGATATTGTAAATAACACAGCTGTTTTAAATAATCAGAGTCCAGAAATTAAGGGAGGACAAATATTTGCCCGTACCTCATCTGATGTCAGAATTCTCAATAACATTCTCTATGCTTTCCCTGGGAAGGATGTTAATGACAACACTAAAAATCAAAACGTTATTTATGATTATAATATTTACATCAATACTTCTAAGATAAGTGTTAAAGGTCCTCACGATATTGTCGCCGACTCAGAGTTTTTAAGTAAGCATCCCACTCTAGAAAAAATATCTGACGATTGGAAATCGCGGTTAGATAAACAAAATCCTCCGACGCGGACTTATGTAGAATCTAAGTCGGCAGGTTTTGTATGTGGGACAGTTACCTATCGTTTTAAAGGGAAACTCATCAAAGCAGGATGCTCCCTTTAATAAGGACGCAAAGATAAGCAATTGCCGGGAATGTCAGGCCAATAGAACTACGCTACGGAGTTCTAGAGACTAGAGACTATTCTCGATGAATTGGGAAGCCCTGCCCTGTCTTAGGTTGGGGTAATTCACTCCTCTACTCTCCGCCGTCGGCGACGCGGCTTTTGTTGTTGGTCTTCACGCAAGCGACGACCGATTTCGTTAAAGAAATCCCGCCGCAGATAAGGATAATCGCTAATCCACAGGTCACGACTGGGAATATATATATCGCTGAATTGTTCAATACTGCTCAAATCTGGGCGATTTGACAGCACTACCATTTCGGCAATTTGACCGCGAGTAATAACTTTGTGGGCAGGACGTAATGGTGCTACAAACTCAATGCTAAATCCTGTTTCATCACCCACCTCTAAGTTAATTTGTTTTTCTCGATTTTCCACAATCACCAATTCGCCTTTGCTGTTGACTGTTTCGGTTTTACCCATCAACTGGTCTGTAATCCACCAATCTAGTACTCGACCACGAAAAAAACCGCCATATTTATAACGACGGCATTGCAAATTCCGCATACTTGCTTGAAACACTGGATACCACAACCAAAAAAAAGCGCCAACTATGCCCAGCACAAATACTATTGAAGCAAACGCAAGTCTAAAAACGACTGTTACAAGCAAGATGGCAACTACGGCAACTACCGAAATTAACAGCCGTTGCAAAAAATTTGAGAATTTCCCCCAGTAGTACTTGTATTGCAAACCAGTGGCAATTAGGGGGATAACTTGTTCAAATTTCTGGCGAGTCAGTGGTACTAACATGAGTGCTGAGTGATGAATGCCCAATAGTGTGTTTAAAGTATCTTTTCTAATCCATATACTAACGACTTTAGCGCTAAGACTTTGCGAATCGCTAGTAGCACTCCTGGCATATAGCAAGCGCGATCGCTCGTATCATGTCGTAAAGTATAAATCTGTCCCGATGCGCCAAAAATAACTTCCTGGTGGGCAATCAATCCTGGCAAGCGCACGCTATGAATTCTAATCCCTTCATCTGCTATACTGCCCCTCGCCCCTGGTAATTTCTCAGTTTCTTCTACAAGAGCAGGGTTGAAAGTTTTACCCAATTCTCCTAATAATTGCGCCGTTTGAATAGCAGTACCACTGGGAGCATCAGCTTTTTGGTTGTGATGCAGTTCGATAATTTCCACATGGTCAAAATATTTGGAGGCTGCGACTGCGGCTTGTTGCAACAGCACCATACCAATGGAGAAGTTAGGAATAATTAGACAACCAGTGCTAGCTTTGTCGGCAAAGTCTGCCAAGTCTTGAATTTGTTCTGGACTTAACCCAGTGGTACCGACTACTGGACGAATACCGTAAGCGATCGCACTACGAATATTGTCATAAACTGAATCGGGATGAGTAAAGTCTACAATCACCCCTGGAGGAGACTGTCTGTCGCCAGCTACATACCCCAACATCGGTTCTAATTGATTGGTAATTGGCACTTCTAGGGGTTCGCTTAAACCCGCCAGTTCTCCAGCATCTTTATCTTGATGTTCCAAACTGTGGTCAATTGCACCCACTAGGTTTAAGTCAGGCGCTTGCGCCACCGCCTTAATCACCTCACGGCCCATTTTACCAGCAGCACCGTTGACAATAACCGGGATAGGAGCTTGATTCGTCATAGGTCGAGAAATACTTTTTGAGCTAACAAAGGAATTGTAAAGACTTTGGTGATCTAGTAGCTAGCTTCTCAATCTCTGGCTTAATTCTGACTACCTTGATTTATGCAGCTAATCACTCAGTTTTTCTGCCTCTAAAGCATATCAGTTCTCATTTTCATCCCACTATCTTAGCCAGTAATCGTTTTATTTTCCCTACTCCATTTACTACACCTCGAAAAATAGTTCCATACTTTACCTGATAAGTAGCTCTTATAAAAGCTATCAGCGTTATTTTGTCAAGTCTAGTTGACTATTTGTAATAGTATTATTACATTTATTTACATAAGTTAGCAAAGACCAGACTTAACTATCTAACTGGTGTTAGCTAAACAAGCAGATTTCGGTATCGCTATATCTCATCGACATTTGGACTTCTCCCATCTACCTCGGCTATCAAGTCGGGGTTTTTGTATTCTTGATGGTAATTACTATTGATTTAGTCATCTTTGAGATGACTTTCGCTATTAGCCGTAGGTTTCTAACCTATGGCGGGTGATGGTTCAGGCGCGATTGGATATTATGATAATTGCCAAATATTGGTTTGACTACAAGTCCGCCTCAGAATAAATTCTGAGGCTCATAGCTCAAGTCAGCTTAAGCTGACTACTGCTCAAGCAACTTCAGATTAATGGAATTCATTGATTGATTTAGTCATCTTTGAGATGACTTTCGCTTTAAACCCCCAGAATTTGTTAAACCGAACTATGTAAACTTATGTAAAGTGCCCTAAATGCTTTATAAATAAGCTTTTAAGCGATTTACATTTATTAATTTAGTTGTGTTTTTTAGCACCTCCTAGTTACGCTTACGCATTCTATATCGCTTCATTGTAAAGTTATGCACTAGGGAGTAGTTGTCGGCATTTGGGCATCATCTAATACGTCATCCGAAGCGTCCCGCTTGGTGGGAGAATAATAACGAGAAATGATGCAAGGCTTGTGTTATCTCCAGCCCAAAGGAACCTGTAGAAATGTGGAAACGAATTGTATTAATTTTGCTATTGGTGTTGAGCTTCAGCCTGAGTAATTATGATGTAGCGGCTGCGTCTGGACTCAAAAGCTTTGTAGACACTAATGATGGCTATCAGTTTTTATATCCTAACGGCTGGCTGCAAGTTAAAGTCGCCAATGGGCCAGATGTGGTTTTTCACGATTTGATTGAGGTGTCTGAAAATGTTTCTGTGGTGATTAGCCCAGTTCCAGAAGGCAAAACTTTGTCAGAATTGGGAACTCCAACAGAAGTAGGATATAAGTTGGGAAAAGCAGCTCTGGCACCTCCTGACTCGGGTCGTTCAGCG
>CAZZZY010000363.1:0-6450 GCA_964658545.1 uncultured Acetobacteraceae bacterium
ACATCCCCCTCATCCCCTCCACTCCTCCCAGACTGGATTTTAGAAAATGAATTCTTGCGAATTGTTATCGATCCTGATACTGGAGATTTGTCAAGTGTTTTTGATAAAAATTATCAACGAGAAATTTTGAGTGGTGCGGGGAATCAATTACAAGCTTTTAAAGATAGTGGTCAATATTGGGATGCTTGGAATATAGACCCCAATTATGCCCAACATCCCTTACCTTCAACAAATCTTCAATATATTCAGTGGTTAGAACAAGGCCCTGTGCAAAGTCGTGTGCGCGTGGTGCGTCAGTTGGGTGAATCGGAATTTTGCCAAGACTATATTCTACAAGCTGGTTCACCTCTGCTGAAGATAGCTACTACTGTCAATTGGCAAGAAAATCAGGTATTGGTGAAAGCTGCTTTTCCTCTCCATATTGAAGCAGATTTTGCTACCTATGAAATTCCCTGTGGCGCGATTCGCCGCCCAACTAAACCGCAAACCCCCGCAGAACAAGCAAAATGGGAAGTCCCCGCTTTGCGTTGGGCTGATTTAACAGTAGAAGATACACAGAAAAATACGGCAATCCCAAATTGTTATGGTGTCAGTTTGCTGAATGATTGTAAATACGGCTACGACAGCAAACCAAATCAACTCCGCCTGACACTGCTACGCAGTCCCAATTGGCCAGACTCAGAGGCTGATAGAGGTTTTCACGAGTTTACATATACTTTGTATCCTCATGCTGGTAGCTGGGAATCAGCCCATACAGTCAGGCGTGGCTATGAATTGAATATACCGTTGCAAGTGATATTAAATCCACTCAACGCCCCACAACCACTAAGGTCACTTAGCACTATTAAAGGGGTGAGTTTCCTAAATCTATCACCTGAAAACTTAATCTTGATGGCGTTAAAGCCATCAGAGGATGATCCACAGCAGTTAATTCTGCGGTGTTATGAATGTCACGGAGAAACAGCCGAGTTATCTTTGCAAAGTGATTTAGGGTTAAATCTAGGAGATACAGTAGATTTATTAGAGCGTTCCTCCACTGCTGAATTCTCATCTGGGCAACAAATCTTGACAATACAGCCTTGGAAAATCGCCAGTTTCAAGGTAGCACCAGCGATTAATTCTAGGCTGGAGTAAGCCAGTATTGCTGTGTAAGTGGCCAGTTGTGGTTTTTCAAAGACCAAAAACCACTGACAAATGACAAATGACTAATGACTCTTTTAATCTTCGTGATCGTCAAACGGATCGTTCAATTGCTTGCTAGGAGGGCCAAAGGAGGTATAAATCGACAGTCCGGTGATGGCAACCACCACGGCAGCCACAGAAATGCTAAGAACTATTGCGGGTTCCATAATTGAGGGATAGATGATGAGTGCTATTCTTATAGAATATTACAGAAGATTAAAAAAAGCTTTGGCAAGTAATATTAGGTGAAGTATGGCACAAAGGACTAGGTTGGGAGATATCCTGAAACCACTTAACTCCGAGTATGGGAAAGTGGCTCCAGGTTGGGGTACTACCCCTGTGATGGCTGTTTTTATTTTGCTATTTTTCGTGTTTCTGCTGATTATTCTGCAACTTTACAATAAATCACTGTTGGTTCAGGATGTAGTAGTAGATTGGCGCAGTTTAGGACGCTAACAGATACACAGCAATCAAGTTTGGATAATAAGTTAAGTTACGCCCGGTTCTTCCGGGTTTTTTTGTCAATCCTCAGTCTAGACTAACTATTGAGTAGACTACATAATAATATGCGAGTTTCTGTAGTAGTTTTATAGATTTTAGATTCACCCCAGCAATCAAGTCAGGGGCTGGGCTTCTCTACGAGACGCTGCGCGAACAGACCTTTTTAAATTTACGATGTTTGAATCTTCAATTCTATTATCCAAAATTTAAAATCTAAAATTCGGTGAGTTTCTATAGTGGTTCTATAGTTTACAGGAGACAAAAATGAATATATTTGGTATCGGTCTGCCGGAAATGGCTGTAATTATGGTAGTGGCGCTGTTAATCTTTGGCCCAAAGAAACTGCCAGAAATTGGTCGGAGTGTGGGCAAAACAATTCGTAGTTTTCAAGAAGCTTCCAAGGAGTTTCAAACCGAGTTTCAAAAGGAAGCAGAACAGTTAGAAGAAGTTGTCAAGACTACTGCTGAATTGGAACCTAAGCAAATCTACCCTGCTAAATCTGAGCAGGATACCGCTAGTTCTTCCCAACCTAGTAGTCTGTAAAGAAATAATTGATGGGTAAGCAGGTTCATAGTAAGCACTAAAGTCCTTATATTCTAAGCACTAAAGTCCTTACTACAAACCCTCAAAACTAGCTTGACACAGTACTAGTTAGGAGAGTGCTGGATCTCAATTGACTGTAGGTAAAATGACAGAAGCAGTTACGCAACCAGCTTTGGTGATTCCCCAGCTAATTGTCGGGTTGGGGAATCCAGAAAGCAAATACGATCAAACACGCCATAATATCGGCTTTGTTGCTGTAGAAACTCTCTCCCGTTCTTGGCGTATTTCCTTAGCAGAAAACCGCAAGTTTCAAGGTGAGTATGGCGAGGGCATAGCCCCAGGTGGAGGTAAGATTCGCTTGCTAAAGCCGTTAACTTATATGAATCGCTCAGGACAAGCAATACAAGCGGTGACAAGTTGGTATAAATTGCCGCCTGAATCAGTGCTGGTGATTTATGATGATATGGATTTGCCCTTGGGAAAAACTCGGCTACGCTTATCTGGTTCGGCTGGGGGACATAACGGCATGAAAAGTGCGATCGCACATCTTAGTACCCAAAACTTTCCCCGTTTGCGAATCGGTATTGGTAAACCCAAAGGTGCAGCTAATAACGATGATTCTGATGCTATCTCCCATGTGCTGGGGCGATTTTCTGCCGCCGAAAATCAGCAGATGGCTCTTGTACTTCAGTTCGTGGTTGAGTGTCTTGAACTAAGCCTCAAGCAGGGAGTAGAAAAGGCGATGAATGTTTGTAATAGCCGCACCATTAATAATTCTGAGTCTTAGGGTTGGATGAATACTAGATTATAATCCAATACGCTTGGGTTAAGCATTTCTTTCTTCTCTTTGCGTCCTACCCTGCGGTCAGGCGCTTTGCGTCTACGTTCAAAAAAAGGACTTTGGCAAAGAGTTTTAGCTTTAACTGAACTATATTGCCTTATAGTCTTGGCAAAGGCGCTTATTTTGGTTGATGGGCAAGCGATTTTAGCTTGCTCCATCCAACCAAGATAAAGCTCCTAACCTCCTCTGTGCATAGAAAAAGTCACTTATCTACATCCTAATTTGGGGTGCGGTATAATTTAGTTATGATTAACAGGCTATTCGTCTAGTTGATGTGGATTATGTGTGCTTCTAATTAGCAGTATTGTGTAGGGCTATTTCGTTCTAGACATAAATTGCCTATAACTAAAGTTCATAGGCTTTTAGCTATAGTCCGTTAAAACGGACTATAACCTTTACTCAGTCGTCTTTAGACGACTTTCGCTATTAGACTCAGAATTCATTCTGAGGCGGGCTAGATGAGAATGAAATAGCCCTGAGTATTGTGTAGTCTTAACTAGTGAGGTAAACGAGTAAACACGATTATATTTACAAGGTTTTAAAAGTTGATTCTGCCCTCATTCAATAATTTATATCCGGCTGCTAATGCGGTGAAAGCAATTATGAAATCCCATAAGCTAGTTGGCTTTAAAATAACTCCACCGCTTAAGAAGACTAATACTATACCAATACCTAGAAAAATCCATCCCAAATTACCAGTTTGTCTAGGATAAAAAACTAATGCAAATACACCTATCATAATTGCGATAACTGAAGCTGTAGCGGGTAATCTCCGGTAAAAATATGAATAGTAAGCGTTAACAAATATAATGTCTTGACCAAAAAAGTATAAGCCGATGATAAGTAAGATTAAACCTATAAGTCTGATTAACAGGCCACCCATAATATTTTGATATTTCTAATAGATAAAACCAATCCTTACCCGATTATAGTGGAGTTTTTAAAACTCTACTAAATTTTACATTCATTATTTGGAATTAAGTAAAAATACTGAATAAAAACCTACATTGTCTAAAGATATCAGTACAAGTAATGTTAATTACATGAAGTAGTTCTTGCCAGGGTGTAATCAAGGTGCTTTAATAGCGATCGCATTCCGCAAAACAGTCCTACTTAGAGAATATGTACAAGACTTGCAGCGACTGGACATCAGACATCGCTGCTGATGTTCATAAAATTACAGACTCAAAACATTAAACCCAAAGATATGACAAGCTAGTAGCATATCCTTGACACTAAATTCTCTCCAAAGTTGAATAGGAGCATACATGGAGCCAATTATTGCTATAGTTTTAGCCCTTATAGGTTATGCATTAGGTTCTGCAAAACTGATTAATCAAGGTAATGAAGCCCTAGTCGAACGCTTGGGGCGGTATCATCGGAAACTTAAGCCAGGGCTGAACTTTATTGTTCCCTTTGTAGATCAGATTGTGATGGAAGATACGACACGAGAACAAATTTTAGACATCAAACCTCAAGAGGTGATCACCCAAGATAATATTTCCGTGGAAGTGGACGCTGTTGTGTACTGGCGTATCAAAGATATTGAGAAAAGCTTTTATGCTATTGAGGATCTGCAAGGGGCACTGACACAGGTGACTACAACCACGCTCCGGGAAGTCATTGCCCAGAACACCTTGGAACAGACCAATGTCTCTAGATTAGAGATGCACTCAGCCCTCTTATTCGAGTTGAATAGTATAACGATAGATTGGGGAGTTGAGATTCTGCGGTTAGACCTTCAGAGAATTACCCTACCTGAGAGTGTACGAAAGTCTAGGGAAGAGGAGCAAGCTGCCGTAATCAAAAAACGGGCGCTGATTACCGAAGCAGAAGGGGAAAAGGAGGCTACCATCAAAAAAGCAGAAGGAACTATGGCTTCAGTGCAAATCATTTCTCAAGCCCTACGTTCCAATCCAGACAGTAGGGACATTCTGCGGTATCTTGTGGCTCAAGATTACGTAGATGCTAGCCAAAAACTTGGTGAGAGCAGTAATGCCAAAATTGTCTTTGTAGACCCAGCTAACTCAACTGAAATGTTTCAGGAGTTAATTGCAGAGTCAATAATTACAGAAGGCCACGGCAAAAAATCTGAAAACGGCAATACTTAAGAATCAGACTGCGTTGTTTGTCTTAGATATTGCATCGGCTACAAGTGAAACATCGTGCATCTCTTGAACATCGTGAACTCGGAGGATATCAGCACCATTAAAAATAGCAGCACAACAAGCTGCTGCCGTTCCCCAAACTCGTGCTTTGGGATCTGGTTGATTTAAAATCCGACCTATGAAACTTTTACGGGATGCTCCTACCAAGATAGGACAATTGAGTGTTGTGAGCGATCGCAAGCCGCGAAAAATTTCTAAATTTTGCTCATAGTTCTTAGCAAAACCAATACCAGGATCAATAATAATTTTATCCAGGTCAATGCCCGCAGCAGTTGCTACCCCAATTTGCCGAGCCAAAAAACTATAAATCTCTGTGAGCAAATCTTGATAATCAGTTTGTTGTTGCATTGTCTGTGGTGTCCCACGGATATGCATTAAAATAATCGGCACACTTAACTCTGCAACTGTTGGCAACATTTCTGAGTCAAAGGTGCCGCCAGAAATATCATTAATAATATCCGCTCCAGCTTCTACAGATGCCCTAGCTACAGCAGCACGGGTTGTATCTACAGAAATCGGTACTGAGATTTCTGGTCTTAACACCTGTAAAACTGATAACACTCGGTCAAGTTCCTCCGCCAGAGTTATTTGCTTTGCCCCTGGTCGAGTTGATTGACCCCCCACGTCTACAATGTCAGCACCAGCAGCTACCATTGCTTGTGCCTGCACTAAAGCGGCAGAGGTAGTGTTAAATTCACCCCCATCACTAAAGCTATCAGGTGTTATATTCAAAATCCCCATCAAATAAGTTCGCTGTCCCCACTCGAAACAGCGTCCTCGGATTATCAAGTTGTTTGGCATAAATCTACATTAGGCATTCCTATGCTCTGCATAGGAACAAGAAGACGGCAAAAGTTATAGCGGTTCTCAATTGCATGAAATACAGACCTAACAAGAACAGCCCCAATTCTTGTAGTGTTGGGGAGCAAGATTCAAAGCCTCTCTCCTTTTAGGAGAGAGGTCAGAGTTGTATTGCATCCATAGACGCGTAGCGGCTCTACGAGTTCTCCAACGGAGTAACCGCAGGGTACGAGAAGCGCTTTGAAGAAGAATTCAGAAGCCAGAATTCAGGAGCGGAGCCGGAGACGTTTCCGTTGCTCCGGTCAGAATCAATTAATTTGGGATTCAGACCCACCACTCAATTGTTGCACCACTAAATCTATGATTTAGTGGGGGTATTAAACCCATTTATTCAGACGCGACGCTCGTTCGCCC